>NZ_JBEGDG010000039.1:0-28142 GCF_040183165.1 Lysinibacillus zambalensis | reverse complement strand
AACACGGAAGTTAAGCTCTTTAGCGCCGATGGTAGTTGGGGGCTTCCCCCTGTGAGAGTAGGACGTCGCTAGGCAATTTAGACAGTCAGCTGTGTGCTGACTGTCTTTTTTTTGAAAAACCTTAATAAATTATCAATAATTCCACAAAACTTGCTTAAAATAAGAAGAGCTTAACTAATATCTATATACGAAATGTAGAAGAAATTAAAAAAATTATATTTTCTCCAGTATAAAAAAGGAAGAAAAGTCTGTTAGAGATGACGCTTACAAAAATCTGAATTGTCTTTCTTTTATAAGTTTCTTGACAGTAGCTTAGCACGTTGTTAATCTTACAATTAATATTCTTTTAACTATAGGAGGACGTTACGAAAATGTGGGAAACTAAATTTGCCAAAGAAGGTTTAACTTTTGATGATGTATTATTAGTACCAGCCCATTCAGAAGTATTACCGAAAGATGTTGATTTATCAGTTCAACTAACACCGAAGATTAAATTAAATATTCCAATGATCAGCGCAGGCATGGATACAGTTACAGAATCTAAAATGGCAATTGCTATGGCACGTCAAGGTGGTATCGGTATTATCCATAAGAACATGTCGCTTGATGAGCAAGCTGAGCAAGTAGAAAAAGTAAAACGTTCTGAAAATGGTGTTATTACAAACCCATTCTTCTTAACTCCGACTCACCAAGTTTTCGATGCTGAGCATTTAATGGGTAAATACCGAATTTCTGGTGTACCAATCGTTGATAGTATGGAAAACCAAAAGCTAGTAGGGATCATTACAAACCGCGACTTACGCTTTATTTCTGACTATTCTTTAAAAATTGAAGATGTTATGACAAAAGAAGATTTAATTACAGCACCTGTTGGAACGACTCTAGAGGATGCTGAAAAGATTCTTCAACAATATAAAATCGAAAAGTTACCAATTGTAGATGAAGAAGGTAAATTAACTGGATTAATTACAATTAAGGATATCGAAAAGGTAATTGAGTTCCCTAACGCTGCAAAAGACATACATGGTCGTTTATTAGTAGGGGCAGCAGTTGGTGTTTCAAAGGATACGATGATACGTATTGAAAAGCTTGTTGAAGCACAAGTAGACATCGTAGTAATCGATACAGCTCACGGTCATTCTGAGGGTGTATTACAAACAATTCGCTCTATCCGTGAATCTTATCCAGAGCTTGAAATTATCGCTGGTAACGTGGCAACAGCTGAAGGTGCACGCGCATTATTTGAGGCTGGTGCAGATGTAGTGAAAGTTGGTATTGGACCAGGATCTATTTGTACAACTCGTGTCGTAGCTGGTGTAGGTGTTCCACAAATTACAGCTGTTTACGATTGTGCAACAGTAGCACGTGAACTTGGGAAAACAATTATTGCTGATGGAGGCATTAAATATTCTGGTGACATCGTAAAAGCTCTTGCAGCGGGTGGTAATGTTGTAATGCTTGGTTCACTTCTTGCAGGTACTTCTGAATCTCCTGGTGAAACTGAAATCTTCCAAGGTCGTCGCTTCAAGGTATACCGTGGTATGGGTTCAATTGGAGCTATGGAAAAAGGTTCAAAGGATCGTTATTTCCAAGAGGATGCGAAAAAATTAGTGCCTGAAGGTATTGAAGGTCGTCTTCCTTACAAAGGACCTCTAGCGGATACTATTTATCAACTAATCGGTGGTATTCGTGCAGGTATGGGCTATTGCGGTTCAGCTAACCTTGAGTTCTTACGTGAAAATGCTCAGTTTGTTCGAATGACAGGTGCAGGTCTACGTGAATCACATCCACATGATGTACAAATCACAAAAGAATCACCAAACTATTCGATGTAATATATTACTAGCAACTTTTATGCTCTCGAATCGTCTACAAAGATGACACGAGAGCATTTTTTTATGATAGAGAGTGCGCACGGACATTGCTATATATGATAAAATGTCGAGGATAAGAATATTTTTTGGAGGGCTTTAAAGGTGAAAAAGACAATGAACACTGTTATACGCTTACTCCTAATTCCTGTTTTGTTATTTAGTGTTTTAGCAGGTATTCCAGCGAAGGCAAATGCAGAAACAGATTTAGGACTACACGTGGATGCTGCAATTTTAATTGACGCAGATTCAGGAAAAATTTTATATGAACAAAATGCAGATACTTCACTAGGTATTGCGAGTATGACAAAAATGATGACTGAATACCTGTTATTGGATGCAATTGATGCAGGTACAGTTAAGTGGGATCAAGAATATCATGTAACTGATTATACGTATAAAATGTCTCAAGATCGTGCGTTAAGTAATGTACCATTGCGTAGAGATGGATCTTACACAATTCGTGAATTATATGAGGCGATGGCAATTTACTCTGCAAATGCTGCTACAGTTGCTATAGCAGAAACAATTGCGGGTACTGAAACTGAGTTTTTAAAGCTAATGAATAAAAAAGCAGAAGAGCTTGGTCTTACAGACTATAAATTCGTAAACTCTTCTGGTCTTAATAATGCAAATCTATTTGGTATGCATCCAGCAGGTACAGGACCAAATGATGAAAATGTAATGCCTGCTAAGTCTGTAGCTAAATTAGCATATCATTTACTAAAAGATCATCCAGACGTATTAAAAACGTCTAAAATTGCAAAAAAGACGTTCCGTGAAGGTACAGAAGATGCAATTAAAATGGAGAACTGGAACTTTATGTTGCCAGGATTAGTGTACAAATATGAAGGCGTTGATGGATTAAAAACAGGAACAACAGACTTTGCTGGACATTGCTTTACAGGTACTGCCGTGCGCAACGGTACACGTTTAATTTCTGTAGTAATGAAGGCTGTAGATGCAAACGGAGAAGGCTCATATAAAGCTCGCTTTGATGAAACAGCTAAATTATTTAACTATGGTTTCTCACAATTCTCGAAACAAGAAATTATTCCAGCGAACTATAAGTTTAAAGATCAAGAAACAGTAAAAGTTACAAAAGGTAAAGAAAAGAATGTAGCGATTGCTGTTAAAGAACCAGTTTCATTTATGATCAAGTCATCTGAAAAAGACTTATATAAACCTAAACTAGTATTAGATAAAAAGAGTCTTGAAGCAGAGGTTAAGAAGGATACAGTTGTCGGGAAGGTAGTTATTGAGCGCTCAGAGGGCACAGATTACGGTTTTATTGACGGTAAGGGTCTTAAGGCCGATGTTGTCACAACAGAGGCTGTGGAGCGTGCTAGTGGTATCTCATTATTCTTCCAAGGTATTGGTAGCTTCTTCGGAAACTTATGGAGCAGCATTACTGACTTTGTTGGTGGCTTATTTTAATAATTAATCTAAAGAACACGTAGATGTTTTCAAACATCTCGTGTTCTTTTTCACGTTTTTTCGCTTTACTGCATACGCTATTAGGCGAAAGGATGTGGCTAAATGTGTGGCATTACAGGATGGGCTAGCTTTCAAAAGGATTTAAGAACGAGTAATGAAATTCTAAAGTTAATGACGCAAACATTAAATAAACGAGGGCCCGATGATGAAAATATTTGGTGTAGTGAGCATATTGCATTTGGCCATCGTCGGCTAGCTGTCATAGATTTAATCGGTGGAAAGCAACCGATGAAGAAAGTACATGATGGTTCAAACTATGTCATTACATATAATGGCGAGCTTTATAATACAGAAGAGTTAAGGAAAGAGCTTCAAAATCGAGGGCATGTTTTTACAACGCATTCAGATACGGAAGTATTATTAACTGCTTATATTGAATGGAAAGAGCAGTGTGTTGATTTTTTAAATGGAATTTTCGCTTTTGGTATATGGGATGAACAATCACAATCTCTTTTTTTATGTCGAGATCGACTAGGTGTAAAACCTTTGTTTTACACTGAACAACAAGACGGCCTGCTTTTTGCATCCGAGGTGAAAGCATTATTAGCTCATCCATTGATTAAAACAACCGTTAATACGGAAGGGCTAGCAAATATGATGGCTGTAGGGCCGTCTAGGATGCCTGGAAAATCACTTTTCCAAAATATTAGTGAGCTACGTCCAGGATATGCAATGCGTTTCTCTAGAGCGGGCATACGAGTTTGGCAGTATTGGCAGTTACAAAGTAAACGACATGAAGAGTCATTAGGGGAAACAATTGAACATGTCCGTTTTTTGCTTACGGACGCTATTGAACGACAGCTTGTTTCAGACGTACCGATTTGTACATTTCTTTCAGGCGGATTAGATTCCAGCATTATTACTGGAATTGCAGCAAACAGGTTTCATGAACAAAACAAAGGCATGCTCCATACGTATTCTATAGATTATGAGGATAATGAACGCTTCTTTAATCCACATGCTTTTCAAACATCAACAGACACGTATTGGATTCAAAAAATGACAGATACCTTTAGTACAACACATCATGCTGAGGAAATTTCTCAGCAGCAATTAATCGATTGGTTGGTAGAATCTGTCGTTGTTAGAGATTCCCCAGGGATGGCAGATGTAGATTCATCGTTACTATGGTTTTGTCGAGAAATAAAAAAAGACTTTACCGTTGCACTGTCGGGTGAATGTGCAGATGAAATTTTCGGCGGCTATCCATGGTTTACAGAAAAGACAACAGGTTTTCCTTGGATTCGTTCACTGTCTGAAAGATCAACAATGTTACAAGAGCGGTGGCGTAAGAAATTAAACGTTGAATCATTTGCACAACAAGCATATTCGCAGACAATTGCCGAAGTACCATATCTTGATGGAGAGAGTATTGAGGAAGTAAGGCAACGTGAAATGTTTTATTTGAATACGGTATGGTTTATGCAAACATTGTTGGAACGAAAAGACCGTATGAGCATGGGGGCAAGTCTTGAAGTTCGTGTTCCGTTTGCAGATCATCGACTTGTGGAATATGCGTGGAATATTCCTTGGGAAATGAAAAATTTAGGAGGTATAGAAAAGGGTTTGCTTCGTAAGGCAATGCAACATTTATTGCCAGAAGAAATTTTATATCGGAAAAAGAATCCGTACCCTAAAACATATCATCCAGTTTATACAGCAGGTGTTCAAAAATGGTTAAGAGAAATAATGGGGGATAAAAATTCAATTCTTCATGAATTGTTTGAGCGTCAGAAGCTAATAGGGCTAATTGAATCTGGTGGCAGTTCTTTCAAAGTTCCTTGGTATGGACAATTAATGGCAGGTCCACAGCTTTTAGCTTATCTCGGCCAAATCCATACATGGTTTAAGCTATATAATATCCAACTAATTGAATCGTAACATAACGGAAACACAGATCAACCTTTTAAGGTGAGGTTGATCTGTGTTTTTTCTGTATGTCCCAACAGTTCATTAGCTTTTCAATTGAAGGTTCAATTTTATGAACAGGTATACCTCCAAAACCTAGTAAAAATTGAGCTTGCGAGGGTGCGAAGTGATCTAGGCGATAATCAGATAGTGGATAAATTTTGATGTCCGAATTGGAGGCAAGCTGCTGTAAATGCTTTTCGGACAAAGTATGCTGTACATCTAGTAAAATATGCATTCCTGCTTGCTCACCAGTAATATTAATTTGGTTAGAATAGTTTTCTAAAATAGAAGTAAGTTTTTCATGCTTTTTTCGATAAACTTTCCTCATGCGATTTAAATGCTTTGCAAAATGGCCATCACGCATAAAATTAGCTACGATATGTTGATCAAAACGAGGTACCGTTGATGAATAGTAATTAAACACATCATTATATGTAGCAAGTAATTTTGATGGAAGTACAAAATAAGCAACACGCAAGGACGGCATTAATGATTTTGTAAATGTACTCATATAAATGACTTTATCATTTCGATCTAATGCATGAAGTGCTGGAATTGGTTTTCCGGTATAACGAAATTCGGAATCGTAATCATCTTCAATAATGTATCGAGAGGAGCTTTGTGCGGCCCAATTTAAAGCTTGTGCACGTCTTGTAGCCGATAATACTGCTCCTGTAGGGAATTGGTGTGATGGCGTAATATAGACAACGTCAGCGCTAGTTTTTTCGAGCTCATGGATGACAATTCCTTCATCATCGACCGCAATTGGGTATACTTTCCTTTTGTGCTGAGAAAACATACGATGAACAGCTGGATACCCTGGGTTTTCAAGCGCAAAGCAAGTATCGTCACCGAAGAGGCGCAATATCATTGGTAAAAGCTGTTCGGTTCCTGAGCCGATGACAATTTGTTCGGGACTACAAATAACCCCGCGTGATTGAAATAAATAATTAGCAATCTCCGTTCGTAAAGATAGTTCTCCTTGAGGCTCACCTGTTAATAATAAATCCTTTGAGGCATCATCAAAGAGCTCTTTCGCATATTTTCGCCATGTTTGAAATGGAAAGGCATCAATATCGATAGAACCAGGATTAAAATCTATCTTGTAAGATTTTTTCTTAGGTTGCTCGTGTAAAGAAACTATTGTGTCCTGTTGAATATATGGGAGCTCGTCAATTTCCTCTACGAAATAACCGACACGAGATTTAGACATAATATAGCCTTCTGCAAGTAGCTGTGCATATGCAATTTCAATAGTTGTTTGAGAAATATTCAAAAAATCGGCTAATTTTCTTTTTGATGGTAATTTTTCTCCTACTGCAATTTTCTTTGAAATAATAGCTTCCTTAATGCCGCTATAGAGCTGGTCATAGAGCGGTTTTTCACCATTTTTTTCTAGTTGGAATAATAGCATGTCCATGTTCATTCATCCCCCTGACCTTATGGTTATTTAGTAAACTGGATATTTTTATATGGTCAATTTCGATTATACTAAATTTCATCATAAAGGTGGAGGTTAGAAATCATGAGACAAACAGGTACAGAGTTAGTTAAGCGCGGGATGGCAGAAATGCAAAAGGGTGGCGTCATTATGGATGTTATTAATGCGGAGCAGGCGAAAATTGCGGAAGCGGCAGGAGCTGTAGCTGTCATGGCATTAGAACGAGTACCATCAGACATTCGTAAGGCGGGTGGTGTTGCACGTATGGCGGATCCTCGTATTGTCGAGGAGGTCATGGGAGCTGTATCCATTCCCGTAATGGCTAAGGCACGTATTGGACATATTGTAGAAGCAAGAGTGTTAGAAGCAATGGGTGTTGATTATATTGATGAAAGTGAAGTATTAACGCCAGCGGATGAGGAGTTTCATTTATTAAAAAGTGATTATACAGTGCCTTTTGTTTGTGGGTGCCGTGATTTGGGTGAAGCAGCTCGACGCATAGGTGAAGGGGCTTCTATGCTACGAACTAAAGGGGAACCAGGGACGGGTAATATTGTAGAGGCGGTTCGCCATATTCGAAAAGTGAATGCGCAAGTACGTAAGGTAGTTGGTATGACAGAGGACGAATTAATGACAGAGGCTAAATTGCTTGGTGCTCCTTTTGAATTATTAAGAGAAATTAAGCGTCTTGGCCGTTTACCGGTAGTAAATTTTGCAGCAGGTGGAGTTGCTACGCCAGCGGATGCAGCATTAATGATGGAGCTTGGAGCTGACGGTGTTTTTGTTGGTTCTGGTATTTTCAAATCAGAAAACCCAGAGAAATTTGCTCGTGCAATTGTTGAAGCTACTACGCATTATAAGGACTACAAGCTAATTGCTGAAATTTCAAAAGAGTTAGGTGTTCCGATGAAAGGCATCGATATTGCACAGCTTAGTCAAAATGAGCGTATGCAAGAGCGAGGCTGGTAAAATGAAGCGAATCGGTGTTTTAGCATTACAGGGCGCGGTGCGAGAGCATGTGCAAACGTTAGAGTCTCTCGGGTGCGAGGCGGTCTTAGTAAAACAAAGAAGTGATTTAGAGAAGCTTGATGGACTTGTCTTGCCTGGTGGAGAAAGCACAACGATGCGCAAATTGCTGAATCGATACGAGCTATTAGAGCCAATTCGCACACTTGCAAAGCAAGGTTACCCGATGTTTGGAACATGTGCAGGATTGATTTTATTAGCAAAGGACTTAGTGGATTATGAATCACATTTAGCAGTAATGGACGTGGTAGTCGCACGGAATTCTTATGGACGTCAAGTAGATAGCTTTGAAGTGAAGCTCGATATACCTGAAATAGGTCCTGCCATTCCGGCTGTCTTTATACGCGCGCCACATATTGTTTCCGTAGGTGAAGGTGTTGAAGTATTAGCGGAGCATGACGGGAAAATCGTGTTAGCAAAAGACGGTCATTTATTAGGGTGTTCCTTCCATCCTGAATTAACGGAAGATACACGTGTTCTTGAATATTTTGTATCTTTTATGGTATGACTTGCAAAATCTCATTTCATATAGTACAGTATGGATAAAATTTAAATAACTTAACACGATGATGGGAAGTAGTAACAAGCACGTTTTTTTTAGAGAGTCAGCGGGTGGTGGAAGCTGATAAAAGCACTTGTGAATCCGTCCTGGAGTTGCGCAGTCGAAGTGAATGAAGTAGGCTGTCGCCGGCTGAAATGCCGTTATGAAATAAGTGGATTAGACAAAGTACAATGTGTCTAGTCAATTAGGGTGGCAACGCGGGTAGCTCTCGTCCCTTTTGGGGATGAGGGCTTTTTTGTGTTCCCACTAACTATTTTCCCATCATTAATAATCTACTGGAGGTATGACGATGTTAGATATTAAACGCGTGCGCGACAATTTCGCGGAAATTAAAGAAATGCTATTAACACGTAATGAGGATTTAGGAAACTTAGACGATTTTGAACAATTAGATGCAAAACGTCGTGAATTAATTGCAAAAGCAGAAGAGCTTAAAGCTGAGCGCAATAAAGTATCAGAGCAAATTTCTATTATGAAGCGTAATAAGGAAAATGCTGATGAAGTTATTGCACGTATGCGTCAGGTTGGCGATGAAATTAAAGAACTAGATGTCCAATTAAATGATGTAGAAGATCGCTTTAAAGATATGATGATGCGTTTACCAAACGTTCCACATGAATCTGTACCAGTCGGCACAACAGAGGATGATAATGTTGAGGAATATACTTGGGGTGATGTACCAACATTTGATTTTGACATTAAAGCACACTGGGATATCGCTACGGACTTACAAATTGTAGACTTTGAACGTGGTGCAAAAGTGACGGGTAGTCGTTTCTTATTCTATCGTGGCCTTGGTGCTCGTTTAGAACGTGCATTAATGACGTTTATGATGGACTTACATGCTGAAGAGCATGGCTATGAAGAAATGCTACCACCTGTAATTGTCAATCGTGATAGTTTAACAGGTACAGGGCAACTACCTAAATTTGAAGAAGATGTCTTTAAATTGGATGACACAGATTATTTCATGATTCCAACAGCAGAAGTACCTGTGACAAACTTCTATCGTGATGAAATTTTACCAGGTGAAGCATTACCACAAGGCTTTGCGGCATACAGTGCTTGCTTCCGTTCAGAGGCGGGTTCTGCGGGACGCGATACACGTGGTTTAATTCGCCAACATCAATTCAACAAAGTAGAATTAGTACGCTTTGTTAAACCAGAGGAATCTTATGAACAGTTAGAACTATTAACAGGTCATGCTGAAAAAGTACTGCAATTATTAGGGTTACCATACCGCAAACTAAAAATGTGTACAGCTGATTTAGGCTTTACTGCAGCGAAAAAGTACGATTTAGAAGTTTGGATTCCAGCGCAAAATATGTACCGTGAAATTTCTTCATGCTCTAACTTTGAAGATTTCCAAGCTCGTCGAGCAAATATTCGCTTCCGTCGTGAGCCAAATGCAAAACCAGAGTATGTACACACATTAAACGGCTCAGGTCTTGCAATCGGTCGTACAGTAGCAGCAATCTTAGAAAACTATCAACAAGCCGATGGAAGCGTAGTGATTCCTGAAGTATTAAGACCATATATGGGCGGAAAAGAAGTAATTGCTCCAAAGTAATCGGAGTCAAGAAATGAAAAAACTACTGTTGAAATTTCAACAGTAGTTTTTCTTTTTAACCCGTAGCGTGAATTTTTTATTAAAATTTTTCATTTTCAACAATTAGAGCTTGTCGCGCTTTTTTCTCGGCCTTTTTTCGTTCGCGTAATGCTCGGAAAAAATCGGTTAAGATTTGTCCACATTCCTCAGCTAAAATTCCTTCTGTTACTTCACATTCATGGTTAAAGCGTGCATCGTTTAATAAACGATAGAGTGAATCTACACAGCCAGCTTTTATATCTCTTGCACCATATACAACACGAGGCACACGGGATTGTAAAATGGCACCTGCACACATAGGGCAAGGTTCAAGCGTCACATAGAGTGTTGTTTTTTCAAGACGCCAGCTACCTATTTTTTTACAAGCTTCTTGAATGACCATTAGTTCAGCGTGCGTCGTCGCGTTTTGTGTTGTTTCTCGTAAATTATGAGCACGTGCAATAATCTCCCCATCGTAGACAAGCACAGCTCCTATCGGTACTTCCCCAAGTAAAGCTGCTTTCTTAGCTTCTTCCAGTGCACTGTTCATAAACAATCGGTCTGTTTCAAAAATATCCACTATGATCTCTCCTTATTATTTAGTGTATCCTGCTTAATTGACAATTGCTACTGTCAATTAAGTCTCGGCACCATCTCCTCCGTATTATGTGAGAAGTTAAAACGTTGACATATTCAAAACAACCATCTATATTTATATATGAACACATGCTCATATATAAATATAAAAGTTGGGGGTAAGCTAAATGGACGAAAAATTACAAAATACAGAGGTTCATAATAACAAAGAACAACATTTAGACGAAGAGACACTATTCGTCGTGTCTCAAACATTTAAAGCTTTAAGTGATCCGACAAGAATTCGCATTTTGAATTTATTATGTACGGATGAGCATTCAGTCAACGACATCGCTGAAATTTTAGATTTAGGCCAATCAACAGTTTCACATCAGTTACGTTTTTTGAAAAATTTACGGTTAGTGAAATATAGAAGGGAAGGCACAACCTTATATTATTCAAAAGATGATGATCACATTATGAATTTGTTAATGCAAGCTATTGAGCATGCTACACATAACTAGAACTAATGGAGGGATAAGAAATGGGGCATAATCATGATCACAGCCATGACCATACACATGGCGCAAATAAAAAGGTGTTAATCTTATCATTTATTATTATTACGAGTTATATGGTTGTTGAAGCGATTGGTGGCTATTTAACAAATAGTTTGGCTCTTTTATCCGATGCAGGACATATGTTAAGTGATTCAATTTCATTAGCAATAGCTTTACTTGCTTTTATATTTGGAGAAAAGGCTGCTAGCTATAGTAAAACATACGGTTATAAACGATTTGAAATTTTAGCAGCGGTATTAAATGGTGTGACTTTAATTTTAATTGCTTTATTCATTTTCTATGAGGCAATAGAACGTTTTGCCAATCCACCAGAAGTAGCAACAACAGGCATGCTAGTTATTAGTACAATCGGTCTTTTGATAAATATTTTAGTAGCATGGATTATGATGCGTGGCAGTGATACAAAAGATAATTTAAATATGCGTGGAGCTTATTTACACGTATTAAGCGATATGCTTGGATCTGTAGGGGCCATCGTTGCCGCACTGTTAATAATGCTTTTTGGCTGGGGCTGGGCTGATCCACTTGCAAGTGTTATTGTTGCAGCATTAGTATTAAGAAGCGGCTACTATGTAACGAAGGCTGCTGTCCATGTTCTCATGGAAGGCACACCTTCAAACGTTGACGTTGAAGAAATCGTACAAACCATTGTACAAACAAATGGCGTTCATAGCATTCATGATTTACACATTTGGACAATAACAAGTGGAACAAATGCACTTTCTTGTCATGCCGTTGTCGATGATCAGCTAAAAATTGCGGATGGTGAGCATATATTACGGGAAATTGAACATAATCTTGAGCATAAGGGCATAAAGCATGTAACGATTCAGTTGGAAACACTGGCACATAAGCATGATCAATCAATTTTATGTACAATAAAAACTGAGCAGTCGAATCATCATCATTAATAAAAAAATTATTTAGTTCTTTTTACACTTTGCATACCCTTCATGGGTATAGTATGATGAGTGTGAGTAGGAGGTGTATTGTATGGAGGATATAGTGAAAAAGGATGTTTGTCATACAGAGGAAGGTATGTCGTGTCGAAAAAGTCATCATCCTGAACGCGTAAAAAAAGATTTAACGACTCGTTTAAATCGAATCGAAGGTCAAATCCGAGGCATTAAAGGGATGATTGACAAAGATGTTTACTGCGATGATATTATTACGCAACTGTCTGCCACACAGTCTGCTTTAAATAGTGTAGCAAAAATATTATTAGAAGGTCATTTAAAGGGATGTGTAGTGGATCGCCTATCAGAAGGTGATGAAGCAGTGTTAGATGAATTAGTAGTGACCATTCAAAAATTAATGAAGAAGTAAAAGTTTTTTCAGGCGTGTTGATTAGGAAACTATAGGTTTATCATTAGCTGATAAAAGGATTTTTTTGTTGATATTTTGCTAATGTATGTCCATTTTAACTGATTGTAGCGTAGGGCTACTCGACTCCCGCGGGAAAGCGAGACAGACGAGACCCTGCACGGAGCACAGCGAAGGAAGCGGCTCGACGCTCGCCCGTAGGAAGCCTTGCTCTGCGCGAAAGCGAAGCGTCAGCGACAAAGCGGGTAGCCCGTAGCGGAAATCAGAGCCTTTAAAATAATTAATCAACACACTCGATTTTTTTTAATAAATATATACCCCTATATAGTACCTAAATTAAAAGGAGAGATATTTTATGCAAAATGTAACATTAAACGTACAAGGAATGTCATGTGGACATTGTGTAAACTCAGTGGAAAAAAGTGTTGGAGCTTTAGCAGGCGTTGAACAAGTAAAAGTAAACTTAGCTGATGGTTTAGTAGAAGTAGCATTTGATGAAACACAAGTATCTCTAGACCAAATTAAAGAAACAATCGACGATCAAGGCTATGACGTTAAATAATATAAATAGGGTGCTCAAGTAGCACTCTATTATTTTCAATTACACATACCCCTAGTTGGTATGTAGGGAGGAGAAATGATCATGAGTTCAGAATTAAAGGAAGCGAATTTGCAAATTACAGGTATGACATGTGCAGCCTGTGCAACTCGAATAGAAAAAGGTTTAAATAAAATGGATGGTGTAGAACAAGCGACGGTTAATTTAGCGCTTGAAAAATCGTCCATTAAATATGATCCGACAAAACTAAATGAAGAAGACTTTGAAAAGAAAATTGAAGCACTTGGTTATGGTGTCGTTAAACAAAAAACTGAATTCGATATAACAGGCATGACATGTGCAGCCTGCGCTACACGGATAGAAAAGGGTTTAAATAAACTAGCAGGTGTATCCTCTGCGAACGTAAACTTAGCGCTTGAAAAAGCAACTATAGAGTTTAACCCATCTGAGGTGACGATTGCAGATATTATTGCGAAGGTTGAAAAATTAGGATATGAAGCGCATCAAAAAGCAGATGAGCAAGAGACAGTAGATCATCGAGAACAGGCCATCAAGCAACAGCAGCAAAAATTTATTTTCTCGGCCATTCTTTCATTACCATTACTTTGGACGATGGTAGGACACTTTTCATTTACATCATTTTTATATGTTCCTGAATTTTTAATGAATCCGTGGGTACAAATGGTGTTGGCCACTCCCGTTCAATTTATCATTGGGAAGCAATTTTATGTTGGGGCATACAAAGCTTTACGCAATGGTAGTGCCAATATGGATGTACTTGTAGTGATGGGTACCTCTGCAGCGTATTTTTATAGTTTATATCAAGCCATTATTACTACGGGTTCACATCATGCCCCTCATCTATATTTTGAAACGAGTGCCGTATTAATTACTTTAATTTTATTAGGTAAATTATTTGAGGCAAAAGCGAAGGGCCGCTCTTCTGAAGCAATCAAAAAGTTAATGGGCCTTCAGGCAAAAACGGCCATCGTTGTTCGTGAAGGTGTAGAAAAAGAAGTACCATTAGAAGAAGTAGTCATTGGCGACATTATTTTAGTGAAACCTGGTGAAAAAATCCCTGTCGATGGTGAAGTGTTAGAAGGAACAACAGCTGTCGATGAATCGATGTTAACGGGAGAAAGTTTACCTGTTGATAAAAAGCAAGGCGATTTATTATTTGGTTCCACTATTAATAAAAATGGTTTTATTAGAATGACGGCAACTAAAGTTGGTCGCGATACAGCCTTAGCTCAAATTATTAAAGTTGTAGAAGATGCACAAGGCTCAAAAGCGCCGATACAACGCTTAGCAGACCAAATTTCAGGTATTTTTGTACCAATAGTTGTTGGTATTGCGATTGTAGCGTTTCTAATCTGGATTATTTGGGTGCGACCAGGTGAATTTACACCTGCACTAGAAGTATTAATTGCAGTACTTGTTATCGCTTGTCCATGTGCGCTTGGATTAGCAACGCCAACATCGATTATGGCGGGCTCTGGCCGTGCGGCGGAATTTGGTATTTTATTTAAAGGTGGAGAGCATTTAGAGCAAACACAAAGCATCGATACAGTAGTTGTTGATAAAACAGGTACAGTGACACACGGCAAACCTGTATTAACGGATGTTGTATTAGCGGCGGATCAAGACGAGACACAATTTTTATCGTTAATTGGCGCAGCAGAGAAGCAATCCGAGCATCCATTAGCAGAAGCAATTGTTCAAGGAATTACTGATCGCGGAATTGACCTAGGAGATGTTCAATTTTTTGAAGCAATACCTGGTTACGGTGTGCAAGCGACTGTATCTGGTCAAGGGGTTGTTATCGGTACTCGTAAATTGATGCAACAATACGGTATTCATATTGATGATATTCTACCAACAATGGAGCATTTAGAGGAAAATGGTAAAACTGCTATGTTAGCTGCGATTAACGGTCAGTATGCTGGTCTAGTAGCAGTTGCTGATACAGTGAAAGATACTTCAAAAGAAGCGGTTAGTCGTTTACAAGAAATGGGTATTACTGTCATTATGATGACTGGTGATAATGAACGTACAGCACAGGCAATCGGAGCAGAAGTTGGTGTGAATCATGTGATTGCTGAAGTTCTTCCGGAAGGCAAAGCAGATGAAGTGAAAAAACTGCAAGCTCAAGGTAAAAAAGTGGCGATGGTTGGGGATGGCATTAATGATGCGCCGGCACTTGCGACAGCTAATATTGGGATGGCAATCGGTACCGGTACTGACGTAGCTATGGAAGCAGCGGATATTACACTGATTCGAGGCGATTTAAACAGTATCGCGGATGCTATCATAATGAGTCGTAAAACAATGCGCAACATTAAACAAAACTTATTCTGGGCATTTGCTTACAATACATTAGGTATTCCAATTGCCGCAGTCGGTTTACTAGCTCCTTGGGTAGCAGGTGCAGCAATGGCGTTTAGTTCAGTATCTGTTGTATTAAATGCACTGCGTTTACAGCGAGTTAAATTATAAGGTTAAAAATAGATCCACAATAGTGGGTCTATTTTTTTGTCGCCTATTTTATAGAGAAATAGTTTGATTCTGTCTTTCATTTTCTCTCTATGATACAATGAAAAGCACTGATTATAAAAAAACCTCGAAGACGAGGTAATTGATGATAGAATCCATAGAACATAAAGGAGGAGCTTCTGGTGACGGTTCCATTTGTTACGGTAGAAGGTCCGATTGGTGTTGGTAAAACCTCTTTATCGAAAGAGATTGCGGCGGCATTTAATTACCATCTATTAAAAGAAATAGTAGACGAAAACCCTTTTCTAAATAAGTTTTATGAAAACATTGAGGAATGGAGCTTCCAAACGGAAATGTTCTTCCTATGTAATCGCTATAAACAATTATCGGATATAAAAAGTTTCCGTTTAACGCATGATAAACCTGTTGTAGCGGACTACCACATTTTTAAAAATTTAATATTTGCAAAGCGTACATTGGCATCAACTGAGTATGATAAATACGAGAAAATTTATAAAATATTAACGAAAGATATGCCTGTACCTAATGTAGTTGTTTATTTACATGCCAGTGTTGATACGTTGATGAAACGTATTGCGATGCGTGGTCGTGAATTTGAAAAAATGATTTCGCGAGATTACATGGAGCAACTGGTGGCAGATTATCATTCTTTTATCGAGCATTTTGAGAAAATGCATCCTGAAATTCCTATTATTCGATTTAATGGTGATCAGCTTGATTTCGTAAAAAATCCAAATGATTTGACACATGTTTTACAAACAATAAAGGACACGTTACAACAAAGGAGTTTGCAACAATGAATTTGAGAGAGAAATATGATATTCCACCACAAACGGTCATTACAATCGCCGGTACGGTTGGTGTAGGGAAATCAACGATGACAAAAGCGTTGGCAGAGGCGCTAAATTTTCGTACCTCTTTTGAAAAGGTGGATACGAATCCATATTTAGATAAATTTTATGAGGACTTTGAAAAATGGAGCTTCCATTTACAAGTGTATTTTTTAGCTGAGCGTTTTAAGGAGCAGAAGCGAATCTTTGAATATGGCGGCGGGTTTATTCAAGATCGCTCAATCTACGAAGATACAGGGATTTTTGCGAAGATGCACTATGACAAAGGTACAATGAGCCCAACAGATTATGAGACGTATACAAATTTATTTGATGCGATGGTGATGACACCATACTTCCCTCATCCAGATTTACTTGTTTATCTAGAGGGGCCGATTGACGATGTAATTGGTCGTATCCAAGAGCGTGGACGTTCAATGGAGCAACAAACACCGCATGATTACTGGATTGAAATGCATGATCGCTATGAGAACTGGATTAATAATTTTAATTCATGCCCGGTTCTACGTTTAGATATTAATGATTATGATTTATTAAAAAATCCTGAAGCAATTGAATCAATTGTGAGCCGTATCAGTCATATGTTAAAACAAACAAGTCATTTACGTAAATAAAAGGTTTTGCTAAAGCTTATATTTCTACAATAGGAAGATAAAATTTTTTTCGGCAGGCACAAACAAGTTATTTACGTAAATAAGAAATAAACTATGCTTAAAAATGTAACATATAGTAAGGGAAGCTTTGCGTTCTGGCCGAAAGCGATTCGCCGGGCAGAAACAGCAATTGAAGAAAATAAATGATCAAAAGACGTGAGACAATATGTAGCTATTGTGTCACGTCTTTTGGTTAGGAGGGATTGTTATAAGAATAGCAGTGTATTGTGGTTCAGGCTTAGGCATAAATCCAATTTATGCAGAGAGGGCAGCCGAATTAGGGACTGTATTAGCTCAAAATGGTCATGGTGTTGTTTATGGTGGTTCGAAAACAGGACTGATGGGAAAAATAGCAGATGCAGTATTAGAAGCTGGCGGAGAGGTTATAGGCGTGATGCCAACTCATTTGCAGAAGCGGGAAATAGCACATGCCTCGTTAACAGAAATTCATTTTGTAGAGTCTATGCATGTACGTAAAGCCAAAATGGTAGAGTTAGCAGATGCTTTTATAGCTTTACCAGGTGGTGGTGGAACAATGGATGAATATTTTGAGGTATTTACGTGGGCACAAATAGGATTACATGAAAAGCCTGTAATCCTATATAATGTAAATAGCTTTTATGATGCGATTTTACAACACTTTCAGAAAATGCTTGAGGAAGGTTTTATACGAACAGAACAACAGCCACTTATTCGTGTAGCTACTACAGCGGAGGAAGTATTAAGTTTATTAAAAAAACATGGGTAATATATACCCATGTTTTTTCTGCAATAAATAATCTGTATAAATATTTTTGTTAGGCTCATTACTATAAAAATTTTAGTTCGCTAATACAATGAAAGAGGTGTAGGTTATGCAGGCAATAGATACAAAAGTTACCGATGATCAAGTAGTGTTGGCAATTGAACGAAATATAGCCATTATCCGTTTTGATATGGACCATAAAGTTGCTTATGTAAATGAACTTTTTGCTAAAACATTAGGCTATAAAGTTGAAGAAATGATAGGAAAAGATCATAAGGATTTTTGTTTACCGGAATTTGCAAATAGTAAAGAATACGGGAAGTTTTGGCGAAACTTAGTTGCTGGTAATAGCTATCAGGATAAAATCGAAAGAATGGATGCAAGAGGTAATAGAATTTGGCTTGAGGCTACTTATATGCCTGTCTTTGCTAATAATTCAAGAAGGGTGATTGGCGTATCGAAAATTGCAACAAATATTACTGAACGTCAAAATGAAATTGTTAGTGTAGCTGATACATTAAAGGTCATGTCTAAAGAGCTTCATGGCCGTTCGGAGGCTGGTATTCAAAATAACGAGGATTTACTGGAAACAGTGAAAGAGGTTTCACAAGAGTCTGCCGATAATGTGAGAAATCTTTCGCAGCTACAGAAGCAAGCTGAATCTATTAAAGGGATTGTAAAAACCATTCAAGAAATTGCTTCTCAGACAAACTTACTTGCACTAAATGCAGCTATTGAAGCAGCAAGAGCTGGTGAGTATGGCCGAGGCTTTGATGTTGTAGCAAAAGAGGTTAGAAAACTTTCTGTAAGGGTGGAGCAATCTATTTCAGAAGTAAAAGATAATGTTGAGGGCATTGAGCGAGAGATAGGACAAGTCACTGAGAGTATCACGCGTATAGCCGAAAAAGTTGAAAAAACAAATGGTCAAATTAATGTAACAACGAATGATTTTGCTGAAATCGCTACTGCTGCAGAGGCGTTGGATGAACAATCTAGGCATTTTACCAAAATAATTTAACTTCTTTCTACAAATGTCTTTTATACCATAAGTACCTCCCCTCAATCGTTTTATTTACATAATTTTCTGATGAATATTGAAATAGTGTATGAGTTTTATTTACAATAATTGTGTAAGCTTTCATAAATCATAATAGGGGTGTTATTGATGACAAAGGTGGAAGTAAGTTTTAAGCATTTGCCAACGACTGCAGTTTCAGATGCGACAGGGGGACATACGAATTTACGTAGTGCTATTAAACCGTTAGCAGATCATTATAAAATTGCTGGCCGTGCGGTAACAGTGCGTTTACCAGATGGCGAAAATGGTGCAGTATTAGAAGCAATCCGAGCTGCTAAAGAGGGAGATATATTAGTAATCGATGCGAAAGGGAATACCAATCGTGCAGTTGCCGGTGATTTTGTTCTTTCGTTGGCGAAGGGTATTGGTGTACAGGGCCTTGTCGTTGATGGTGTTATTCGTGATATCGTAGCAATTCGCGAGCTGGACTTTCCTGTGTTTTCAATCGGCACAACGGTAGCAGCTGGCTATAAAAATGGTGGTGGGGAAGTAAATGTTCCTATTGCTATTGGGGGCGTTTCTGTTCGTCCTGGTGATTATATTATTGGGGATGTGGACGGTGTCGTTGTCGTGCCACAGGAAGATGCAGAGCGTATTATTGCAGCTGCTGAGGTAAAGATTGAAAAAGATGAAATACGCGCACAAGAGGCGCATACAAATGGAAAAGAATCTATTATTGCTTATTTAGATAAAGTTCTAACAAAATAAAAAAAACCTCACGATGCCATCCGTACATCGTGAGGTTTTTTTGATCTTTATGCTAAATTTTCATTTTCTTTAAAGTAATTTTTCATTTTGTCTGTATCGAAACGGCCTTCCCATTTCGCCATAACTAATGACGCAAGTGAGTTACCAATTACGTTAACGACTGTACGTCCCATATCAAGAATACGGTCGATACCTGCGATGAATGCTAAACCTTCAACTGGAATGCCGACAGTACCTAGAGTTGCTAGAAGTACAACGAAGGATACCCCTGGAACACCTGCAATCCCTTTAGATGTAACCATTAATACAAGCATTAACGTAATTTGCTCACCAATGCTTAGGTTAATACCGTACATTTGAGCGATAAATAATGCAGCAATAGCTTGGTACAATGTGGAACCATCTAAGTTAAAGGAGTAACCGGTTGGAATAACAAAGGATACGATATCCTTTGGAGCACCTAGTTTCTCCATTTTCATCATAACTCGTGGTAACACAGCCTCAGAACTTGCCGTTGAGAACGCTAAAATTAGCTCATCTTTTAGTACCTTAATTAAGAAGAAAATATTGATACCCGTGAATTTTGCCACAAGACCAAGAACGACAAAGATAAAGAATAGCATTGTTGCATAAACAAGTATAGCAAGTTTGCCAAGTGGTATTAGTGAAGCGAATCCATATTTGGAAACGGTTACACCAATTAAACCAAATACCCCAAGTGGAGCGAATTTCATTACGAGGTTCGTTACCCAGAACATAGCATCTGCTACCCCTTGGAAGAAGTCTAATACTGGTTTACCTCGATCGCCAACGGCAGCTACCCCTAAACCAAAAATAACTGAGAAGAAGATGATAGCAAGCATATCGCCTTCACCCATTGACTGAATGATATTTGTTGGTACAATGCCTACAATAATATCAAATGGTCCTTCATGCTGTACTTCTTCTGTAGTAGCAACGTATTTCGAAATATCTCCTTGAGAAAGTTCGTTCATGTTTAGACCTGCGCCTGGTTGGAACAAGTTTGCAGATAGTAAACCAACTACAATTGCTACTGTTGTAATAACTTCAAAGTAAATAAGTGATTTACCACCTAATCGTCCGAGCTGTTTCATATCTCCAGTTCCGGCAACACCAACGATTAATGTTGAAATAATAATCGGTACAACAATCATTTTAATTAGATGAAGGAAAATATCACCTAAAGGTTGTAAATATGTTTCAATTTTGGGGTTTCCGTAAAAGATACCGCCAACAATAATCCCTAAAATCAAACCAACTAAAATTTGAGTGGCTAAACTGATTCTAAATTTCTTCTTCAAAACTTTAGTACCCCCTAATATTAAGTTTTTAGGACTTGCCTTATTTTAATAATACGGAGGACTTATGGAATCCGACAAAATCCGAGAAAATTAATTTACTTTTGTTAAAATGTCTGAATATAACACCTGAATAAACTTCTTAATATTAACTTTTGCTTTACGATTTTCGTGATCTTCTATCTGAGTCATAAGCTGACGAATTTCTTTAAAGTCAAAGTATCGAGGTGCATAATATTCAAATTCCGAGTTCGTATAATCTACGACACCTAAATTGGCGAGATTTATCATCGCTGCTAATATAGTACGGCGCACACGCTGTTCAATGGCTTTACTTTCCTTCAAAATTTCATCTGGTGTAGCCTTTGTGACAGCTGCAATTTCCTCATAAAGCTCCTTTAATGGAGGTAGTGGTGCAATTTTGTGCTGATGAGCAAGCAATGTTTCGATGATAGCTATAATATCTTCGCTTCCGATTTCACCAACGATACCCATATCATTTAAGATAGATTGAATATGATCACGTGACGTTGCTTTATGATTTATTTGTTCACTTAGATCAATATTTGTAAGTGATTGGCGAATTATAAGCAATGAGTTTTTTAGACGAAATTGTTCAGTTGTTTTACGTAAAACATTTTCAACCTCAATACGGTTTATTGGCTTATGAATAAAGAAATCAATACCTTGCTCATAGGCCTCACCTACCATCTCCTTATTCACTACCTGAGAAATCATAACAAATTGTCCCTCAAAACGATTTTGAATAAGTTGCTCGACTGTTGCTATTCCATCAAGCTTAGGCATAAGCAAATCAATCAGTACAAACTCTGGCTGTGTCATTAAAATTTGTGGAATAGCGTCCTCACCATTGCGTGCTTCACCAATTACTGTACCTAAACCACTATCTTCAATAATTTGTTTTAACATGACCCGACTTGCTCGATCATCATCTACAATAAAATACCTCATTTAAGTCTCTCCTGTTTGAATAGTTTGCGTAGGAATTTTAATTTTAAACATCGTGTTTTGATTGTTTGAATCAACGGATATTGAACCATTTAATTTATTTACTAATTCAACAACGTGTGAAAGCCCAATACCTGTTGCTGCGACACCGTCTACATTGTATTTTGTAGTGTATCCAGGTTCAAAAATAATAGAGAGATTACTGTGTGGAATTCCCTTCCCATTATCACATACTGTGATTACAGTATCATCCTGTTGCTGCTGAATGGCAATAGAAATGATACCTTGATTCTCGATTGCTTCAATAGCATTGGCTGTTAAATTATTCAAAAGCGCAAGCAAAGCAATATGTTCTTTCGTTTGAAAATCGATATCAATATTTAGTATAAACTCAATTTCTTTCTTTAAAAATTCTGCGTATTTACTGTTGCCATCTTCGATAAAATGTAATAATTCTGATAATCTGAGTGAGTCAAAGCTCTTGTCACCAACAATTTTAGAAATACCTGCATAAATGCGTTGTGAATCCTTCTTTACTTCATGAATTTCCTGGGCAATATGGAGTGCCTGTAAACTTTCCGCACGATAGCCTAGTGATTTTAATTGTCGATATAAATCAAATCCACTAGCTGTAATTGCTTCTATATGGTTCATAGATTTTTTTAAATAAAGTGTCTCAACATATAAATCTGAGCCGATTGTAAGCATTTCCTGAACCCGTTTTTTTTGCTCAGCAATTAAAATGGAACTATAAATACCAACAACAAAAAAGCTACGTAATAAAGCAACTGCTAAAAGTATAAGTAAATCAGGGAGGAGTAAAAAAGTATAAGAATTTATAATAAAGTGAAATAGTTGTTCCACTAAATTACTGAATACTTCACTAAACGCAACTAGTAATCCAAGCAATAGTGGTTTTTCTCTATATTGATGAATACTTAGAATTTGTAGGCATACTGCGAACGATATATAAAATGTAGCAGCGGGTAAATGTATTAGTAAACTATCGACTAATGGAACATCATGTAAAGAGTAATTAATGATAACTCGGAAAATGGTTGTTACGATGCTTGTAGTAAATCCAGCCAAAATGATTGGTGTAGGTCTAAGTAAAGTGCATAAAAAGAAAATGATGCTTCCTAATCCGAAACGAAAAGTTGTATTCGAGAAAGGCATTATTTTAATCTCACTACCGACAGCAGTTAACAGTGCAATTGTGAAAATCCAAGTGAGGGAAGCACGATATATGTAAAATTTCGAATGCATAAAAAATCCTCCCAATATTAACAGAGCAGTATAGCAAAGAAAAGAAATGCTAAAGAACTCGTTTGCGTGTTAGAAATAAAAGTAATTGTACCACTACTTTTGACGTTGTGTTTGCCAGAATGCGACTTTGAGATGAAAGGGGTATAGATATTTAACTTCTTTCAGAGGGTGTCCAAACATCCGCTGAGATAGAGGAACTTGTTCTAAGAACGCCACGTCCTGTGACATTTCCGAAATGACCGACATCTTGTCGGACCTAAGTACAAAGCCGATTGTGGACGCAATTATGCTGAGGCATAATGAATCGGTTATAAAATCGTAATTTACAATAAAAAATACCACACCCTAAGCGGAAGTGGCATCTAATAAGTATTACATATAATTTTTAGGCAAAAAAAAACGGCTACATTCGTAGTCGGAATTTTAAAACTGGAGGAGGTAGAGGGATTCGAACCCCCGCGCGGTGTTACCCGCCTGTCGGTTTTCAAGACCGATCCCTTCAGCCAGACTTGGGTATACCTCCATGTTGTTCTGTTGCGTTGTCTCATCGACAAAAATAAATTTATCATATTTTAAAATTCTCGTCAACAGTTTTTTTGATTTTTTTTAACTTATTTCAGCGGGTGTCCAAACACCCGCTGAAATAGAGGAACTTAGTCTAAGAACGCCACGTCCTGTGGCATTACCGAAATGACCGACATCGTGTCGGCCCTCACGAGACCTAAGCACAAAGCCGATTCTGGACGCAATTATGCCGAGGCATAATTGATTAATAATTTCTTTTTTACAGTACTGATAGAATATTCCACACAAATATTATGCGTATTAAGTTGCAATTTATGAAAACAGTCAGTATACTAGTTATTGCCGTGCTAGGTGGGAAGGTAGCGGTGTCCTGTAACTCGCAATCCGCTCTAGCGAGACTGAATTCCTTTTTCGAGGCTGTCCGTATTGTTTGGTCTGCCTTTTGCACGTAGTGTTGACGATTGGGTCCTGCGCAATGGATACCCATGAACCATGTCAGGTCCGGAAGGAAGCAGCATTAAGTGGTCTTATTCATGTGCCGCGGGGTTGCCTAATCTGAGCTAACGACAAGAGTAACGCTTATGTGCGGCTGTCGAAGAAAGGTGCACGGCATTAAATTGCCAATTCAAACGCATCCGTCCAAAAGGCGGATGCGTTTTTTTATTATTTTTACAAGTTGTTTTTACTATTCATTAGATTCTTTAGACGGAGGGGCAGTTGCCAGAACGTTTAAAGAAGCTACAAATTGTACAAGGCGACGGGTAGGATGGGTACATAAGAAATGCATCAGCCTCCCTTATAAGTAGATCTGGTGAAAAAACAATCGTCCTGAATTTTTAGAAAAACGATGACACTATTTTATAAATAATGAAGCAAATGCTATAATAGAACTATTCTATATAATGAAGAAGAGGAGAGGAAACCATTGACGTATCAAGCATTTTATCGTGTGTATCGACCACAATCATTTAGAGAAATGTCTGGTCAAGCACATGTCAAAAGAACGCTACAAAATGCTCTCCTAGCAAATAAAACAACGCATGCTTATTTATTTTCTGGCCCACGTGGTACCGGGAAAACGAGCACAGCTAAAATTTTTGCAAAGGCTTTAAATTGTGAGCAGGCACCATCAAATGAGCCTTGTAACGAATGTGCTACTTGTTTGAGTATTACAGATGGTTCTCATCCAGATGTTATTGAATTTGATGCTGCGTCTAATTCACGCGTTGAAGAAATACGTGACATCATTGAGAAAGTTCGATTTGCTCCTGCTAGTAGCAGATATAAAGTGTATATCATTGATGAAGTGCATATGCTTTCTACCAGTGCTTTCAATGCACTTTTAAAGACATTAGAAGAACCACCTTCTCATGCTGTATTTATTTTAGCGACGACAGAGCCCCATAAATTGCCTGCAACGATCATTTCACGTTGTCAGCGCTTTGATTTTAAGCGTCTTTCAACCAATGATATTATTGAGCGCATGAAAGTTGTATTAGAGGATATTGAGTTACCATTTGAGGAACAAGGTTTAAAGGTAATCGCACAATCAGCAGCTGGTGGTATGCGTGATGCTTTAAGCTTATTAGATCAGGTTGTATCTTTCAGCGGGGAAATGTTGAAGCTAGAGGACACATTGCTTGTAACAGGTTCTATTAGTCAGGAAGTTTTCTATGAATTAGCAGAAGCTCTAAAAGTAAAAGATGTTGCACAAATGCTTGCGTTATTAGAGCAGCTTATTGCGGATGGGAAAGATCCACTTCGTCTTTCAGAGGACCTGATTACATTTTTCCGTGACTTATTATTACTGCAAACGAGTGAGGATTTGGCTGAATTATTAGAGCTAGTATCACCAGAGGAGCGAGTATTTACATTAGCGCATGATTTTGCACCCGATCTGCTATATGGCTACATTGATATTTTGGCGAAAACACAGCAAGAAATGCGGTTCTCCCACCATACAAAGATTTACTTGGAAACAGCGTTACTTAAAATGGTGCAATTTTCGGGAGGGGCAGTTGGTCAAACTACTACTTCAGGTGAGGTAGCTATGAGTCCTGAGCTCGCTCAAAAAATTGTGGCACTTGAGCAGATGGTGCAACAACTATCAGCCCAATTGCAAGCAGGTGCTTCTGTGCAGGCGACGCAAACGCCAAAAGAGCAACGTCCACGAGCAAAAAATCCAAATGGCTATAAAGCACCGACGGGTCGTATTCAAGAGGTGCTAAAGGATGCTACAAAGCAAGATGTGCAACGTATCAAATCAGTTTGGGCGCAGGCATTAAACCAAATGCAAAAATCTCAATCTGCTCTTTTAGCAGAGGCTGAACCTGTTGCGGCATCTTCAAGTGCTTTTGTGTTAAAATTCAAGTATGATATTCATTGTCAAATGGTTGCTGATAATCAAGCCCTAAAAGCTCAATTTACACAATTAATTGCAGGGCAAACAGGTACTATGTATGAGATGCTTTGTACACCTGATGATGCTTGGTTAAAATTACGTGAAGAGTTTATTCGTGATCATGGCTTACAGCAGCAGAAAAAGTCTCAGGATGAGAATGATCCTGAAGTAGAGTTATTAGAGCCGCCACCTGCAGAAATGCCGGATGGGCCATTTATCGACGATGCTCAACCACTTGCGTCACAAGATCCACTTGTGACGGAAGCAGAAAAGCTGTTTGGTAAAGATTTTATTGAAATTGTTGAAGACTAATCATTTAGGAGGAATATGTTTATGCGTGGAATGGGAAATATGCAAGGTATGATGAAAAAAATGCAAAAGATGCAAAAAGAAATGATGGAGGCTCAAGAGGCTTTAAATGCAGAGCAATTTGAAGGCGCAGCTGGTGGCGGTATGGTAAAAGTAAGTGTAACTGGTCAACGTGAAATCGTAGAAGTAAATCTTGATCCATCAGTTGTAGATCCAGATGATATCGAAATGCTACAAGATTTAATCGTTGTTGCTGCAAATGAAGCGCTGAAAAAAGTAGATGAAAAAACGAATGCAACAATGGGGAAATTCACTCAGGGCATGAACCTTCCGTTCTAGGAGGTAAATAAATGTACTATCCAGAACCAATATCGAAACTGATTGATAGTTTTATGAAATTGCCAGGTATCGGGCCGAAAACCGCGGCCCGTCTGGCGTTTTTTGTATTAACAATGAAAGAGGATGACGTTTTATCCTTTTCAAAGTCATTAATTGATGCTAAACGAAATTTAAGCTACTGCTCCGTATGTGGCAACATAACTGATGTAGATCCATGCCATATTTGTACCGACAAACAACGAAATCATTCTATTATTTGTGTTGTTCAAGATACAAAAGATGTGATTGCAATGGAGAAAATGCGTGATTTCAATGGTATGTATCACGTATTACAGGGAGCTATTTCACCTATGGATGGTGTTGGTCCAGAGGATATTAATGTCGCTTCCCTGCTAGTTCGTTTGCAAGATGAGACTGTTCAGGAACTTATTTTAGCCACGAATTCGACTATTGAAGGCGAGGCAACAGCTATGTATATTTCTCGTCTAGTGAAGCCATCTGGTATTCGAACAACAAGAATCGCTCATGGTCTACCAGTAGGTGGGGATTTAGAATATGCAGATGAAGTAACGTTATCGAAGGCAATGGAAGGTCGCCGAGAATTGTGAGTGAGGGATTAATATGTTCTTCCGCAGTAAGGGAAAATTAAAAAAAGAATTCGATGACAAGCTTGTGAGTCTTATAAAAGAAACAAAAGAGGATTTACAGCAAGCGAAGATAATTGAAGAACTAATAGATGATTATGATTTAGAAGCAATTGTTCAACGAAAAGTAGCGGAGAGTATACATTTTTATTTATTCAAGGAAGCTAGAATTCGGAGAGTATTAATTAAATAATAGTTTTTTAAAATTTCAGCGGGTGTCCAAACATCCGCTGAAATGCGTTAATGGTAACGGAATCGGAAATCAGTAAATGTTTTCTGTAGCGAAAGCAAAGAGACAGCTATAATTTTTCGAGTCATAATTGATATTCATAGAAGCAAAATAGGAAACATAAACTTTCATAATTATATTTAAGGGGGAAACCATATGTCGTGGTTAGTAATTATGAGTGTTGGTGTGCCTATAGTGCTTCTTTTTCTTTATATAATAATAAGACATGCCAAGATGGGTAAAATATTAGAAGGAATGTCTGTGTTTTGGTTTAGATTTGCTTTTGCCTTTCTACTATTATTTATTATTCACTTAGGTATAGGATATGCTGGCTATGAAGTGCCAATTAATCTATTCTCAGTGTTCACTATTGCAATATTAGGTATTCCGGGTGTACTAGGAATAACTGCGTTAATCTTTTTTTTATAAAACACTTGCAAATAAAAAATATTGTGGTATAGTAATAAGAGTCGTTAAGATAACGGTTGTTAAACAAATGAATTTTAAATTAAATAATTTAGTTGTTGACATTGAGTTCGAGACGTGATATTATATAAGAGTTGCTGTTGAAGAAATGGTGACGAAATGAACCTTGAAAACTGAACAAGCAAAACGTAATCAATAAAGTTTTTAGTAACTAACCTTGAGTTGGTGAAC
>NZ_JBEGDG010000038.1:0-29050 GCF_040183165.1 Lysinibacillus zambalensis | reverse complement strand
GGACATAACTGGTCAAAACCTTAAAAAGCGTGAGAAATCAATTTTGGTAACATTGATTTCTCGCGCTTTTCTGATGTGGAATTTTTTAATTTTCCCGTGAAAACATATTTATGTCCCAGCGTCATTACTTCTATTGGCTCTGATTGTGATTTACTTTTTATTAACAACAAGGCAATGCTAGTCTAGCCTATAAACATTACCTTTTGTTTTTGTATTTATTTAGTGTTCCAATTGTCGATTTCAACCAATAGTAATTGTCAAAAAGATGACCGCCCATCAACGAGTGGCCTTTTTAGGTTTATTCAGCGATAGTATAATAATCCGATAACAATCTAACTTGGTGACCCCGTAGTTAAAAAATACATTGCTAATAATATCAACCAAATTACACCTATCACTATAACTAAACGTTTCATACTCAAGCCCCCTATCAGACCAAACTTCCAATAATCTATTCCGTTATTTTAATTATACCCCTTATAAAATTGATTTGAATATAATTCCATATCTTATATTTCCCTCACTATCATTCGTGACGATATAATACAAAAGTTAGCGAATACTAATGTGGAAGCAATGGATATTCAAGAACTTTAATGTATGATAACCGCCCCTTTCACTGAGGATGAACAAAAATGGTTTAATCAAGCGATAGAGTTTTATATGAAGCAAGTGGAACTGGAATAAAAACAGCTCTATTTGTAGGGGCACAAAGCCTCTACGTCATACCATCATCTAATTTAAGATGGTATCTTTAAGCCGCCAATACTAGTTAACTAAAGCCATATCTATCGCAACATACTGCTTTATAAGAACCAAAACAGCACTTCAATTTGAATACGTTCTTGTACAGCCGTAATCTTATACTCATGCTCTTTAATATATTTGAGTTGTTTCGAACGTCTAGCAATCACCGAAATAATTATGGGGTACATGATTTTCTCTCCACTCCCCCATTAGATTAGCTTCTTTAAATAACAAGTAAGTTAATCACTACTGATATTGATATATCAATGTTTTCAAACAAAAAAACACTCGCATTTTTAGCGAGTGTTTCGTAATTGTTAGGACAACCACTTCGGTGGTGTGTTTTTCTCCCAGAGTTCAAATGATTTTATATTATGTATTTCCCTATAAATAGATTGCTATAGTATCAACGTTCTATAGTGTACCACACTTTTTGATTTTAATATTATTGTATATTTTCATGTACTCTTTTGGGGTACATCTGGGGTACCAAATATTTTGTTCATCTAGCGTTAAAATATAAATAATATAATAGAAGAAAGCCACTCATTTTTTCAAGTGAGTGGCGTTATATCGATATTCATTTTCTAACGTAGTTATACTTAAATGATAGATTCATTTATCCTTCTTTTAAACTCAAAAAAAGACTAGCATGGCATAATTGCTTTGCTAGTCTTTTATCTTATTAAACATACTAAGTATATTTAAAATATCTTTTTATTCTAGTTTTTAGTTACTAATACTTGGTCTGCTTTTACCCATTCTGTGCCCAAATTGTACCAACCGTCTTTAGCTGCATGTACTTTATAAGTTCCTGGTGCTAATTGACGTTTAATTGCTCCGTTAGGAGTGCTATACGTATTGATAGTAGATGTAACAGTTGCATGGTGATTAGCAATAGTTCCGTAAGCATGGTGAACATAACCAGACCCTACATTATAGAATAGAGTTCCATCAGCTGCGTATTCTCTTTGACCATACACTTTGTATTTTCCACCAGCTTCAAGTTGACCGATAATTTCATATCCAACATTTTTGAACACATTTGCTTTCTGAGTAATTGTAATCGTTGCCCAAGTTCCATCATAAGTATGATAGCCAACTGTTGGCTTGTCCCCGTTTAGATAAGGCATAGGGTCTACTGCCTCTGATTGAGACACTCGTGCTTTTTCATATATTTCAAAGTGCACGTGTTGACCAGTTGAACTCCCACTGTTCCCCATAACACCAATTTTATCGCCTTGATTTACCGTGTGACCAACAGAGACACTAATAGATTGTAAATGAGCATAAAGAGTATCATATGTCTTCCCATTAATATTGTGTCGAACAATTACATAGTTTCCATAACCACCATTACATGTATTACCGATAGAACCATTATTAGAACAACCACCAACGGCTTTGTTAATCACACCCGCAGTTGAAGCGTGTACCGGTACATTGGAGCTACTATTTGCAATGTCAACTCCATAATGCATTGAACCACTTCTCATGCCATAAAGGCTTGTATAAATACCTTCAGCTGGTTTTATAAATACCTGTTTCATCAAACATTCTCCTTTTTTGAACTTTCTATATTTTAGTAGTATTAGATTGAATAATAAATTGATATTTTTTAAGTAATAATTAAGTAATAACCAAAGATATATACTAAAAATAATACCAAGTTAATAGAATAAGCCCATTACCAATTAAGCTAATGGGCTTAAATTCCCAAACATTCTTTCCTCTATAACTTGGTTATTCTCAAAGCATTTTTTAATTAAGTGTTGTGATTCCACTATTCATGGCACCAGCTAAGCCTTGAAGGATTCGGGATGCACCAGCTTCTGCTTTTAAACCAGTATTAGTTGACACAATGTTATACGGAAGTGCTGCTGAACCTGCTTTGTTTGCAATTGCAGAAGTCAATTTACCAGAGGTTACCAGAGTGTGACCACCATACCAAGCTGTTGTGTAAAGATAAGCTGTTACAGATGCTGCATCAGCATTACTTTCTTGCAGCATGTTGTACTGTACATTAGAGTTAGCAATAAAATCTGCTCCTGGAGTGAACGTAGAAGTAAAGTGTTGATAACCCGCAAGAGCGTAACCTGCTGTTGGAGCAGATGGACTACCAGGATATTCTGAACCACCTGGAGCTGCATTTGGACCGCCTGGCATAAAGTTAGGAAGACCAATTTCGAACGAACGTCCTTCGTTTAGAATTTGAGTGTTGTAGTAGTTCATGATCTCAGCTGCTGTTTGTTGACAAACGTGAGAACTTAAAGCAACTGCATTTTTGAATTGAGGAACTTGTGTTGTTAAGCCTAATTCAGCAATTCGGTAAGCACGAGCTGCAAGGTTAAGACCCCAGATAACGAATGCGTTGTAACCAGACGATGGGAAATACCCTCGCATTTGGTCAATTTTACTCCCATTACCATTATCACCTGCACGACCTGCACCGATGTTTACACAAAGTTCAGTTAAACCATTGTTATCACGAGAGTTACCGTATGATTGACGTAGGCGTGTACACATTTGTGTGAACCAAGCGCTTAAGTCAGAATAGATTGCATTACCAGCACCGTTAATAGCTGCATTGATAAAGTGAACTGCACCTAGACCAAGAGTTACACCATTAAGTGCTGTAGGAGCATGTTTTGTACCAGCTAATGCTCCAACACTAACTGTTACCCCTTTACCATTTGATTGATTTACATTTTTGTAATCAGGTTGAGCAGTAATACGAGTGTAGAAGTTGCTAACATAATTAGTAAGTAATGTACGAAGTTCAGTTTGAGTTACCGGATTAGATGAACTAGCTTGTGTATATGAAGCCATATTAGCATCTTTGGCTAGAGCTAATGCTGCATAAGCACCTAAAGCTAAAATCGGGTTTTCTGGACCAACGTTGGCTGGATTAGCTGGGTTAATAAATGCTTTGTAATTGATTAAAATACGGTGAATACGAGTTAAGATTTGACCACGAACTGTCGCAGAAGATGCGTTAGAGTAAAGGGATGTCAAGAATAGCAATTGACTTCCTGCACGTTGACGTTTAACTCCTACTGATTTATCTGGTGTACCAAAAATATCATGGAAGTTAGTTTTTGAACCTGAGTCGGCTGCCAAACGTACTGCACCATCACCCATAATGTTAGTAAAGATTTTTTCTGCTTCTGTTTTGACTGTAAATGCCAAAGAAAACAACCCCTTTTTATTTTTTTAAATTAAAACAGAACATCTGTTCCTATTTATTATAGAACAAACGTTCTGTTATTGTCAATAACATTTGGTTTTTATTGTTTTAGGAAGAAAAAAAGCCCGGTATCTCATTATTGGTGAGTACCTGGGCTGTACTGTTAATTACTTCTCTGTGCAATGATAAGTTTCAAACCTTCATAGTCACCTGTAGTCATTGTTCCATTGTCGAATTTATCTAACCATGACTTATCAATTAAACCTTTATCTACTGCTTGTTTAATAAAGTCACGTACTGCGGCTTTAGTTGTCTTGTTTGTAAATTCCATTTTATCATCATCCTTTTCAGTTGGTTTCGGCTTATTGTCTTCCACAATTAATTGCACCTTTACAGCACTACTAGTTGGGACGATTACTTGTCCTTCAAGCTTATAACCTTTAGGGATAACCCCATTCGACTTTATTTCGAAATGAGGTCGGTCAATGCTACCGATCCAATCCCCTCCCCATGTAATGCCTAACTTACGTGCAATAGCTCCCACTCGACTAAGTGTTGCTACATCATATAAAGATTGTGGAGGGCCAACAGCAACGTCCCATGCTAGGCGTGATTTGTGATTGCTATCTAGTGTCCAAGTAACAATTTGTCCTGGTCTAGTACGCCCCTGCTCATATAGATATTTCTGCCGTTCCTGTGAACGATATGTTTCGGTAATGAAAATGTTCTTAATGCCTGCTTTAAAGCACTCTTGGAATAAGAGTTTCACAGCTAATCTAGCTGGTGGCAATAGTTCAGAAATATCCCGGCATGTTGTAGTTACGCTTGTGCTCATTTCACTTCACCCTCTCCTGTTTTATCCTTTACGATGGATAAAATGTTTTTAATAAAGTCAGGCATTGGTAAGCCCATTTTTGTACCATTTTCTGTGATAGAAATAAACTCTAAAACACAAAATGCAATGGCTGCCCCATCCCCTGCATACTCGATACCCGGAATTACAAGTGAAAGTAAGTACACCGAACTCACTAACATTAAGTAATAGATTTTTCGTATGATTCCATTAAAACCAACACGGCTATTTAAGTTTTGATTAACGATTCCACTCATAATGCCCGTGATATAGTCGATAGCCATGAATCCAATTAAGACGGTTACGGCCATACCTAAACCATTTACTGAATAAGACACTATAGTGCCAATTGCTCCACTTACTGCTGCAATCCATCTTTCCATCAACATCATTCCTTTGCCCTTTTTGGTATAAATAAAAAGCCATGAGAAGCATCGAGAATCGGTAACATGTACCGTTGCCCATCTCGATTGCTCTCATAGCGCAAAATAAAAGCCCTTCAAAAGTGAAGGGCTTTAAAATGGTTCTTATTTTCAATTGAATGTTTACCACGCTTTTTGGTAAACATTACATTAAAAAACAAAAAATAATCTTTTGTTTGCTATTGTCTTTAGTTTTAATCCAGCAGAAGTAGTTGTAGCATTCGTATAGTTATTGGATAAGAAACGAATATGGTCTCTTATCATATATGATTCATAGAGTGTTACCTCTTGTGTAAAACACTCAAAAACTCTGTTAAATTCTTCAGTATAAGCATTCTTATCACCACTATGCTTCAAAGAAATTTCACTAGATATTTTAGGGATTAATATTGCTTTTTCCATTATTGATGCTGTTATCTGATCTGATGCGTGTTTTCTAAATTCTTCAATTAAAGTTGCATTTTTATAGACATCTCCAATCAATGTATATTCATCATCATCTAGAATTTTCGAAAATAAATATTTATATTTATCCCAAGAGTTGGTAGTTATTACAGGATTAGAATTGAAATATTTGTCCGCACTTTTTATTCGTTCAATTTGCTTTTCAATGTCTCTGATTTCCATTACTATAATATTTGCTGCTTTACGCTGTTCATCTTTCTTACCCCATATATAATTTACAAAAGCAAAAAGACCGACAATTAATATAACAATCGTTTGAAACAAATTGCTATCTAAAAATTTATACATAAACCTTCTCCTTCATCCAATTAAATAACAAGCTATTTAATTATTCGACAAAAGGAAAGGATTTCCTTCTAATTTAGACAATAAAAATAACGCTAGCTTACGCTGCGTTTACTTGTCTTCGTTATTGAGTAATGTTTGTACAGCTTCTCGCCACAACAACGGTACCTGGTCAACAGTCCGCAAACTCATTTTAATTAAATCCCAATATAATTTAGCCATTATAAAACCCCCTTAGTTGTTAATGTTTCTACTACTTCGGCAACAGCTAATTGATTTTCTATTTTGTCTTGTTGCTGTGCTTCTGCTGATTCAGCTAAAGCCAACATTAACGTTTTATTTTCTGCTTTTACGGCGTTTAGTTCTTTTTGCAAGTCTTTCATAATTTGCTCTGGTGAGGTAGGCGGTAACACGACGTCGGAATACTTGTAGAATAGTTCCTGTGTATCCGTGTTGTAAAATAACTCAGGACGTTTATCAGGAATGTTTTCAGCTTGCGGCACTTCGTCCACTAAAACACCCATTTTTAACTCTTCCTCTGATAGCATTTCAGGCGCGTAATGCTGTGTCCCGATACGCTGTATGTTTGGTTCGTTTGTCTTTTCTAGAAATAAAAATATTTTTCCCATGTGTATGGCTCCTTTATCTTTGTATTTTTAGGGTTTTAGCGAAAACAGCTGGGTATTCTTGTGTGTAGGCTCTTGGAGGCACTACTACATTCTCTGACAGTCCAATACTTTTGGATGGAAGCGTAGTATCGACGTTAGTAGGGTACGTAAACTCCGCCAAAAATGTAACGCTTAGTCCATTTGGAGCTAATCTATAAGTTCTTATGTCGGTAGGCGTTGCATACCCCAGTAAATCCCCTTTGATAGCTAATCCCGAAGTTTTATTGCCGTTTACAGCGATTCTTGGGGTTTTGAGAAATAAGTTTACGTCAAGAACATGAAGATAACCTACGTAATCCAAAAAGGATAACCCACCTATATTATTAGCGGCTATAGACAATATAAAATAATCGTAGCCCGCGTTTTCTGGAGGTGTATATTTTACAGCCGTAGAGAATCCATTAGCTACAAATCCGTGAATAACTCTGCCACTAGCTAAATAAACATAAGGACTCGCAAACTGAATCTGTGACGGCGTAATGTCGTTTGTATGATTAATACTACTTAAAACTGGGCTTGTAGCTAGAAGCTTACCATCAAGATTAAATCTAAAAAGCCACGCGTAATAGCCATAGTTAACAGCAAGAACCATTATTTCTTTAGTTCCATTTATGTCAACTAAACAGAGGTCTGGAGCATTAGACACATTGTAACCCGAAACAGATATCGGAGAAGCTTTTAACGTAGTACCTGTTAAAGCGTCCATAACCTCAATTCCGATACCGCCGCCGTAACCCAGTACATTATTATAGTCGGCAATGGTTAAATAGAGTTTGCCTTCATATACAACAATTCGAGAATTTCTGTATTCATACTTTACATTCTTTTTCCACACAAGCTGTCCCGTTGACGCTACAAAACAGAAAACATGAGAATCACTGGTAGTAGTGCAATAAGAAAATGCATATTCTACACCGTTTACTATGGCTACTTCGTGATTTAAGCTACTGAAATTGACACCGCCATTAATAGCCATCCTTTGACTTACATCCACATAATGTCTATTGATAAGGTCGTTAACCTTTATTGTGTCACCTGTATAATATCCACCCCCTTCACCCTGTAATTGAAAAGCCGAACCCGTGAATACTACAGTATAGAAAAGTTGCCCCTGTACATCGCTAGGTTTTAAAGCCGCGCCGCGACTGTTGTACAAATTGTAAGCGGATGTTTTACCGTATTTAGGACTGTCAATTTGTAAGGTTACAGCACCCGTGTTATGCGTTGCGTTTTTAAATCTAAACGCAGCACCCACTTTAGGCTTTACAGGTGAACCTTCTAAGAAAAGTTTATCCGTGGTAATGACTTTAGCGTTTTGACCTACAGCGTCGCCTATATACCGAACATGACCGTCGTCTTGTTCAATATGATTATCGACCTTTGTGTCAGTTTGCTCAGATTCATCAAACTTTTCTTCAATGCGTTTTATTTCTGTATCAATCTTATCTAGATTGTTATTTACTGTATTAACATCATAAAAATCGTTTTCGTTGTCCTTTGTAAATCCATAATTTCTTGTCTGAGTTGACATTAGGACATCACTTCCTCTCTCAGTTGTTTGTGAGTATATGCAGCCAATTGAGCGTGTGTAAAACGTGCTAGGGTGATATGTTGGTTGTATCTGATTTCTATATACAACAGCATGTTTTGTGGTGTTACTCGCTCAAGTAATACCTCTACAATCTCAAACTCACGAGCTACAGTTAACTCCATCTTTACACGCACCCACTTCTCGGATGCACTACGAGTAAGCTCATATTTCCCCTCTCCTAGCAAGCTATCAAGTAACTGTTTCAGGACGGGATAACTATAAGGTGCTTGCTCTTGATATCTTGATAAGATGCGGAAACGACGTGTCTCAAGTGTTTCTGATTCACCTGCAACTAAGCCGAGCATTTTCTCATAACGACTTGCGCCACGATCATCTAAAGTTAAGATGAATTGATTATTGAGTATAGATTCAACTAACTCCCAAACTTGCTCTAGTGATGGGTTTTCAATTTCAGATACTTTTTGAAGCTCTTTAATTTCATGCAAGATAGATGGTAAATAGCTTAAAATATCAACTTCCCTAGCCACTGAAAGCCCCCCTCAATGGAATAGCTTCTTTATCCAACTCAAGATTACTTGCTCCGCCATTTAACGTTGTATTAGCGATATCAATGACACCATTAACACCAAGTATGCGAGTCTCGATTTGGCTAATACGTACAATCAATCCTGTATTATCTTCTTGCTTCGTAACAGCCTTTGCCCATAGTTCTGCAATTTCTTTAAAATATCCATCGATTACTTCTTTAATAGCACTCTCTACATCTGCAAAGGACCAGCCGGATTGTAAAGTTAGTGTTGTAGCTATATTTACTATTGTTTCAGTAACAGCCGAGATTGTAACGATATGGTCTATAGGAGCAAGCCCAACTCCGTCACCTTGAGCATCTAATGGATCTACTAACTGTTGTACCAAGTCTACTAATGCTGTGGACGGCTTCGAGTATGTGGAGTCAATGATTGTAACACCAACAGTTCCACCTCCGTACTTAGCTCGATAGATGCGCGCACCTCCAACACCAGGTATGTTTCCTACGCGCTCTTTGTAATCAGCTCGATTGCCACCAAACGAAACACTTTCAAAGCTATTGAAATAACGTGACCTGAAAGCTTCTGTATCTTCCTCGTTCTCTCCCGGAATCAATACATCCGTTAACTTAGCAGCTTCAAGGTCTTCAATATAATCAATCGGTATTAATTGGCCTGTCTCGAAATTCCCGACTTCTCCAACAGTCTCACATTCCATCTTAAAAACGCCGTTTTCGATTTTTTCAAGAACAACATAGTTGTATTCTTCCTGTGAAAAACGTGCTCCAATAGGTACATCAATATTGAATATCCCTTTTCTGATAGCAAGAGTAGCAGGATTTGCGCTAAGGCCTCGCTCAGCAGCGCGTCTAACTAAATTTTCTCGTGGGGCAGTATCCGCAAACATTTGGTTTTCAAAGTTCATCAGTGTAAACAATATTTGAACTGTCTCAGCTGTATTAGCTGCTGTCGCTTGATAAATCAAAGATGTCTCGCGTTTATCCTGTGTCGGAACGTTTGTAAGCTTTTGAGCTAATAAATCCTCATAAGAAGTATTCAAGTCGAATGGTGTTACCATTAATAATCCACTTCTTTCTCTGCTGTGATTTCACCAAATATGGTGTGTGCTGTGTATTGTACATGCACTTTGTTTTTATTAGTTGTTACGACAAAGGAATCTACTTCTGTAATGCGATCATCCTGGATTAAAGCCTCACGAATACGTCGTTTTACTTCACTGGCAACAAAAGCTGTTGACTGCCCTATTAAATCATCGGACTCAAATCCTGTGTTCCAACTGTAAATTAAGTGATCGAATCGCTCGATATTGAGCATTAAAAAAATCGCTTGTTTTATGGCTTCTAGTTCATCAACAGTGCCATAACAGCGATCTAAGTCATTATTTATTTTGAAGGTATTAGATGGCTCAATAACTTCCTCAAAATCAAGTGTCAATCCATCGTTATCAACTTGTGGAATCATTTAACCACCTCTTTATCAATAATTAAATATTGTTGACCACCGTGGGCACGAATCATGGTTACTTTATCGCCTTGTATTAAGCCGTTATAAACTGTATAAATCTGTTTTGCTCCATTATCAATGCTCATTTCAATTTCATGGCCTTTTACTGCTCTTGTAAGTTGTAAATGATCCTCATTTAATATTAGTTTTTGATCAACCTGGACTTGCAATGGGCTTGTATTTACGACTGTACCATGAACAACATTAGTAAGTTTTTGAGCAGTTATAGCGTCAATGGCTATCTTTTTAAACATCTGTAAAATATCAGTCATATCAGGCAATAAAATCACCACCAATCAATTTTAAATCCATATGATGCTCTGATTCTTTGAATATGTGCTTTGCTGTTTCCACCATCATAAAATTAGCAACAATTATGTCACCAAGATTCATCTGTACAGCTACCTGACTTCCACCGCGTACTAAAGGATCACCGAACACTTTATTAACCTGTAATTTCCTCGATTTACGATTATAAAGCTTTAACATACCATCAGCTTTTGCTTTAGCATTATCATTTTCACCTAATTTTTCAGTAAGCTGTAACACACCCCATTGATTGATTTTGCTGCCATCTTGGGCTATGTATACATCTCGCTTACCTGTTTTTTTATTTTCTCGTACAAGTTTGATTTTGTTATAGGTGTTTTCATCTATGGACGTTGTGTACTCAAATGATTCGCCGGATTCTTTATCAATCAGTAAATTTGTTTTTAGTGATCTGGCTTCTTGTAAACTCAATGCCCCAAAATTATCGTATAAAACATACAAGCTTTTAGTATGAAGAGTTGTTTCTCCTAAAGCATTATCCATGATAGTGAATAGCTCTTGGTTATCCTCAACCATAGATGGGATAACATGCTTTGTATCGGCAACAGTCCCAGTCTTTAATTTAAAATCCTTCGCAATCATTTTAAGTACCTGAGCAGCCGTTTTTTTAGAATAAACATAAGTATCTTTGTTTTTAAAGTATCGCAGTTGATCATAGCAAGTAACAGTAATAATACGGTTATCATTACGTTTCTTTGTGAACACAAAACCGTAAAAAATCTTATGGCCGTCATATTCAAAACGGACTGCATCACCTTCGTGGAAACTTAATACTTCATCCTTAATAACATTGAATGTAAGTTTACCTGGTGTACCTTTTCGATGTATCTCCCACTCAATACCTTCTTCAACAGCACATTCAACTAGCTGTCCTTTACTCATGATATACAACTTTGATTTAGCCAAGTTTTATCACCTGACCCTCTTTTATCTTGTTAGGATTACTAATATTATTGATCTTTGCTAATTCTGTATATTTTGAGCCATCACCTAAATACTTTTTAGCAATGGCCCATAATGTGTCACCTTTTACTACCGTGTGAGTCTTTGGTGTTGTCTTATTTGTTGCAGGGCGTTTTTCCTCGACAACTGCTTTTGAAGTAGATTTAGAATTACTTTTTGTATCTTTTTTTATAGTGATCTTTTTATTTCCGTAAGCTCGATACTGTTTAAGCATGATACTAACCGTTACGTCAAATCCGTTATCAGCAGATTCTTTTATCTCATAATCTTCAAGTGTAACTGTTATATTAGTGTCAAAAAGCAAGTTTCCATTTGGCATCATGCGGTTTACAATAAACTGAAATGGTTTGTCTGAGATCTTTAATTTCTCTATTTTGTCGAGATAAAATGTAGCCGCCTGAAAACCGTTGGGATAAACAGCAAACGGATATTTGACGTTTGGGAGTAATACCTCAAACTCAATATCCGTTAGTCCTGGTTTCTTTATAATGTTTACTTCACCATCGTTCATCAATACAATACTTTCATTACGACCATTAATTTTCGTGGTCATTTCCGAAGGTGCAACAGGAAATTGTACACCGTCTGCAAAAAAGTTATACATATTCCGTTGGACCTCCCTCTGCTAACATTGCAGCTACTTCCTCTGCACGTTCACCAAAACGATTAATGACACCATCAATATCCATTTCGCTATTTATATGATTTTCATTCTTCATATCAATAGTAATTTCAGCTGTTGTATAACGGTTGATAGCCTCTCGTTCAGCAATGTCACGCAAATATTTTAAATCTTCGCCAGCGCCATCCATTTTCTTGGCCATTTTCGCTGTATTTTTTGCTGTTTTATCGCCGTTACGATTCCCTTTATCTAACTTGTCACCTAGACCACTAGGGTCACCGGCATCATTCATGGCGTTTTTCATTGCATCTTCAATTGCTTTACTAGTATCAATCTTGTCTTTATTTTTATCAGAACTAAATAAATCATTCCCCCAGTTGTAACCTGTATCCCAAGCAGTGCTTAAAGACTTCAACTCCATTTTTGGAGCTTCCCAGTAATCCTCCGGAGCTTCACCGACCCAATCATTTATACCTTTTTTTATTTTTGATAAGTCTGCTGTTACAGATGTTCTAGATTTAAATTCATCCATTTTACCGATATCAACACCAGGTATTTTGTTTAACGCATCTATTAACCAGTTAATTGCACCAATAGCCATATTAGCACCACTGATAAACAAATTAGCAAGATTTGTTGCAGCACTATCAAAGCTTCCAATCATACTAGTTGCCATATCGATCGCATTGTTTGCTAAATTTCCAAAATACCGTTTTACTGTATAGGTTCCGTCCGACCAAATATTTACCCAAAATTCTACTATAGCCGCAAAAATGTTCCATAAATAAGCGATTATATTATAAATAAACGTACCTAACATCATGAAGAAACCTGCTATTGCGCCAGTAGCACTATAAGATGTACCTGCGAAATGATTTATTGCAGCAACAGCGATATATATGATCCCTATCAGAATAATAATAGCCATTATAATGATAAAAATCGGATTAGACATTAATGCTGCATTTAATCCCCATTGCGCAGCTGTTAAAGCCATTGTTGCCTGTACACCCGCCCAACTAGTCGCCGTCATAAGCCCAAGAGCTAATGTCTTGAGTCCTAACCAAATAGTAGAAGCTATTTCAGCTGCTTTTGTTATTAAAAGCGCAGTTCCGTATGCTCCCATTGCTGCTGTTACCCCCCATAAAACAGGTGCAATCAACGACCAATTATCATAAACAAAACTTCCGCCAGCAGCCAAGATATCCATGACGAATATAGCCACATCAGCCATTTGTGTTAAAGTATCAGTTGTACTTGCTATCAAACTTTTAAACCTATCACTATTAGCAATTTCATTTAAATTTTCTAAAACCCCTCGAAATGCCCACAGAGCTTCATTTTTGAAACTTATCCATAGTTGGGACCATGTCATCGGCATACTTTCAAATTTCTTATTAATATCATCTGCTGCTGAAAACATAGCTTTTTTTACTATATCAGCAGTAATTTCGCCATTACTTGCCATTTCACGAATTTTACCGATTGAAACATTTAGATATTCAGCAATATTCCGTATTACATTTGGGGTAGCTTCGAAAACAGCATTTAATTCTTCACCACGTAGTACACCACTACCCATTGCTTGTGTTAATTGTAATGTTGTAGATGCTATACCTTCTATATTTGTACCTGCTATTACAAATTGCTTATTTAACAATTCACCAAAAGCTACAGTTTCAGCATTCGATTTAAAAGCTTCACCAGCATTCATGGCTAATTTCGCAACCATGTCAGCAGTATCCGCATAAGCACCACGAGAACGTTGTGCACTGTCATAAATCATTTGTTGTAGTTGATCAGTAGTTTGTAAACCATCATTAATTAAATTCAATCGTGCAGTTGTATTTGTCAGTTCATCTGATAAACCAAATACTTTACCAACTGTTTGAAAACTTAAGTACGCAGCTGCAATACCTAAAACTTTGTTTAGTAATCCATCAGCCGCACTAGTGCCATCTCTAATATTATTTGTAAATCTTTGCTGTGAATTAGATGCATCTGTAATTTCGCTTTCTATTCTATTCATAGCTTCTGCTGCTCTTGCTAATTCTCTATTAGCTAATTGAACGTTTGATGTATCCATCATTCGCCCTGATGCCACGTGCATTGCTTCCATTTGATTAACCATCATGGACACAGCACTATGCATAGCGCGCATTGGTTGACTTAATCGATCTTGGATTTGAATCGCTGTACGTATTGTAGCCACATTCTCACTCCCTTTCCAAAAATAAAAGAGCGCCTGAAATAGGCACTCTTTTAAAGACTAGTTAATTTTCTTTCATTTTTAGACAGGTCATAATAATTTGTGTTAAATAAAGAAGCGTTTGGCTCATTTGTGACTTCCATAGAAATATAAGCTGTATCACCATCTTTTTCATAAGAAAAAATTAAGTACTTTTCGATATTGGTACTCTTTTTTTCTTTTGTTCTTCCGCCAATCATTGCCCCTAATGGCCCAAATAAAACATAACCTCCTACAGCACCACCAGCACTACTTACATAGCTTTTTTGAATTTCAACGTCCGTCTTTATCAAAATATCTTTAACTTTATCGATTCCTAGCTCAATGGTATCCTGATTTCTCTCGAATACCACTTTTCCCTTACATCTGTATACAAACATTTCTGCACCTTCAGCAATTGGTAAACCCGCCATATGCTTTGCTTTAATGCATAAATCCGCACCTATTAACTGTTGTCGAGACTTAGATCCAAGAATTTTACTTTCTATCTCAAATTTCGCTTTCTCTTTATCAGTTGCTATTTGTTTTTGTGCTTTTATTGATTCTAGGCTATATATACGATTATATTGCTTGATTAAAACTAACTCTAATAGGGCAACAAATACTAACATAACCGCAGCGATTAAAAAATCTGCCATATTATAGCCTTTTAAATTCAGAATTATATTAGTCAAACCATAAATGAAAAATACACCTATAAATGCAATAATCATTAAATGAAACAACTTTTTCATACTAATTCCCTCCTCATAAACAAATATAACTAATATGGAGAGATTTCACTATACCAAATTGGCATAATTGGATATTTATCGCTTTCTTCCTTTGGCACCACGTTTAGCTTCCTTCTCTGCTTTTTTATCTGCTTCGATTTTAATTCGAACTGCAGCTATAACAAATGCTTTTTCATATTTAGGCAAACTATCGAATTCGGACGGCCACTTACGGAGCTTATGCAGACAGTAATATGCCACATTAGACTCATAGTCGCCGCCTTCAATTAGTTTTTTGCTTCTTCTACAATTTCGTCCATTCCCACGTCAAAACCGTTGATTTTTTGGACTGTCGCTAAGTACTCGTCATACTCGCCCGGTAACAACATCTTTTTCAATAATTCTTTAGCACCCATTACTCCGTATGATTTCTGTAGCTCCACATCATGTAGATTAGGGAAAATAGTACATTTAGCTGCTAAATCAGCTAAATAAGCTGTGTAGTTCGTTTCAGGTACCATAACACCTTTTTTACCAGGTACCGGCATACGCCTTGTATTGTCTTTACGTAATTGATCATCTTCATCTGAAGTGATAGCTGCAACTTCCCATTCAACAGGTTTCCCATCTTGGACAAATCGTTTTGAAACGACTACCTTCTCATTTTCTGGTTTCAATGCGTTTTGCGCTAAAAATGCAGTTAAATTTGTCATATATAATCACCTTATCCTTTTCATTTTAATAAAAAAGAGCCCACTCTGTGAGCCCTAGACTTATAACATTTCTTGTAACATCGAAAATTCCTCAGGCATATCCCAATCTTCAAACGTAAAGTCTATTTCGTCCTCTAGGTATTCAGCGTCCGCATCAAGTGCAGCTATAATACCACCATCCATATTACAATCAATCAAGATTGTTGTTTGGCGACCTACTTTTGCGGAACCATCTTCATTTGTTAATTGAATATCGAAGTAAATATCTTCACCAGTATCTTTATATCGCTTCAATAGCTTCCGGAATATTGATGTATTGTAGTGAAATGTTGCTGATCCAGTACCTTCCCATCCTGTCGCCTTGTTACCTTTACCAGTTCGGCCCATGATAGGAACCTGTGTCTTTTCTTTGTCCATTCGTGCTTCAATATTGATTAATTGAGCAAATTGATAACGATTACCATCAATCGTCACATACGCTTTTCCTTGTGCACCACTAACAGCATCACGGGCATGCATTGTAGTGTCGCCAAAATATTGAAGATTTAATGGAATTAAAATCTCATTAGGTTTCATGTTGACGTCCTCCTTTAAGCGACTGTTGTTGTGATATAAAGTTGAGACATTGCCACGGTCACATTTACAACTTCATTTGTAACAACAGATTTTTTTGTCTCTCCTTTAGTGACTGCTAATGCGTCTTTATCGTAGTTTTCAATAGCTCGAAGTTTTTGTAACTCCATACGCTGTTTGCTAATGTCATTCCATAAAGAAACTCGCCCATCTTGGTCATTTGGAACCTGACCTAGATAACGAGTATTAAATAAATGTGCGGTATCAATTGCAATTTGATCAAGTACTCGGATAATTTGATTCAAGCTGAAATCCTCATTCTTTTCATCCGTGAAAGAGGTAAATGTATTAATATCCTCCAACACACATATTTCATCACCGACACGATGGAACACATACTTACCAGCTTTCAATAATTCAATCAGTTGAAGTTGTGTCTTTGTTTCAGACATATCAAGTGTGTATTCACCTTCGTATTTCTTGTTAGTGTTTGATTTATTGACCGCAACACCAGCTTGCACTCCAGTACCCCAATACACTGCCCCGAATAATTCTTCGTCAGTGCCAATAGCATCGTTTTGCACATCGATTACACCTTCATGATCAATCGCTCCAAGTTTATGGCCGACTAGTTGGAACTTACCTCCAACCTCGTCACGAATACGTTTTGTGTATTCAACATATAGCGATTTAATGGCATTATCAGATGATAAGCAGCCTAATGTATTAAAGCCATATGCCTCTAAGGCATCTAACGCTTCCTGGTGAGCTCCACCTGTGATAGCCGAGCCATTGGATCCACCTGTTAATGGTGTACCTGCCGTTACTGTAAGTGTTGCATTTGTTTTAAATGTCACAAAGTCATTAGCTTTTAAATCTGCAGCAGTAGCAATAGCTGTTTGCGAATCAACTAGTACATTATCTAGTAATGTCTGTACATCAAACTTCGTTGGCTCATCCACATTGGCTTGAATAACAATCGTAATGTCATTTCCTCGTACGCCTTTATATTTAGCCGTTGCATAATCATTAGTAGCTGCTACAGCATCCACAGCAAGTTTGTAAAAATAGACTACGATTGCATTTTTGAATACATCACGAATTCCTTTTAATTTCGGATGTTTGAAATCATAGCCAAAGATTTTTCTAGAATAAATTCGAAAATCTGCTTGTGTTACGGCAAATACATCACCATCAGCTCCCCAATCTAAGGGAATCGGCAATCCTACATACCCACGATCACTAAGGTTTACAAATGCTCGACTGGCACTAATAAAGTTTTGATACGTACCTGGTAGTTTTTTGTTCTGTGTTAAAAAAGGACCTCCGCCTAATGCCACGTTATTTACCTCCTTTATCGAATTTCTTTAGAATCTCATCCACTTCAGTAAATGAGTACGTTTTTCCATCATCAAGTAATGCATTAAGAGCATCACGACGAGCCATGTATTTGTTACTTTTTACAATTTGTTCTTTCGTAAATTCAGGTGCATCCAAACCTTTTGATACATCAATTGGAGATGTTTTCGATTTTTCTTTAATAGACTCGTTTTTAGTTGCCATTGCATTCACCCTTTCGTTTTCGTTCTTTGTTCTAACGATCCCATGAATATCTTTTCTTCAACTTCCTGTAGGAAGAAATTAAAATGAATAAAGTTGTGACTTATACCGTCTACAACCTCGCTGTTTGCTTCAGTACCAAGCATTAGCGAGCCATTTAACAGCGTTATTTCTTTTAGTGCTTGTTGTACCTTCAACGTCATGTTAGAAGCCTCAGACAAGCCGTTTTTAGGGAAATACTGTACGTTAAATAACGTTGTGACTTTCCATCGATTGCCGATTTGTCTAATATGCTCTAAGTTCAAAAATTGAATTAAAAAAGCAGGAGTCTTAAACCCCTGCGGAATTTCATCGATGTACTTTTTGTAATCTGCTCCAAAAGATTCGTGAAGCTTAACAGATATAGCGTTTTGAATATCATTAATCTCCATCAAAAGCCTCCTTTAGCATGTTAAAGAGTTTTCGTTCAAGGATGGCAGGTGCTTGCTGTTCTACTTCATCAGCGCTAATGGTCATCATGAATCGACCATTTACCCAACCTTCGTGATTTCTTGTTCTGTGACCGAACTCAACGTAAGATGCGTATTCTACAGGATTAATTATTTCTATCTCATAAACACTGCCAACCTTTTTAGCTTTTAATGAATCAGCAAATTTCTTTGCTCCATTTCCACCACCGAATGTCGAGCTTAACTCAGCTTCGCGATGACTTTTCGCAGTCCAACCTCTTCTTAAAGTTCCTCCAGTAATGCCATTTTCGTAGACACCAACAGGGGTACGTTTAATAACTTTAGCAAGCAATCTAGCAGCCAACTCTTTAGCAGCAGCCTCACAAAACGTTTTATAATCTGATTCAGCCAGTTTTGCTAACTTTCGCTCGAATACTTTTAGTTGTCGATAATCAACGCGTCCGCCTCTGCCCATTATGCATACTCCTTGAATAACTCTAAAACAATTTCTTGATGGTCCATAAAGATACCTGGCTTACCTGAGCGAGTGTATTCTTCGGTAACATCATCTTGAGTAACAATGATTTTACAGCCAGCAGGTATTTTGTATTCATTCCCCAATGATAGCTTGATTTGTTCAGCAATTACAGCTGGCCCATCGGTTGAAGAAGAACTCGTTAATTTTTCATGAGATAATTTACACTTAAGGTTCTCATATAGTGTCACTTCTTCATGCTTTGTAACATGAGTAATTGTGTCCTCTACTTCTTGCCATGACTTTACTGTGCTATTGCCTCTCCAAAGCCTTTCTAAAGCCTTACGTCTTTCACTTACCATGTCAGTACCCTGTAACGAATAAAATCAACTTCATTATGTTGTAGGTACACAATGAAGGCATTGAATTGAGCTTCAGGAGTGTTATTGGCTTCTACCGCAAACACCACATTGGTATCTCCATCCTGAACTTGTTTAGCAACAGCTTCAAAGTTCAATGTTTCGATATCCAATAAGCCCATAGCTTTTTTTGTAAGTAAGAACTCTCCTACTACCATATCGATAGCGATTTTATATAAGCCTACTGGGATTGCTATTAAATTCGTTTGGTTATTGATATGGTTAGTTATTTTATCAATAGCGTGTTTTAGTAACATATCATCTGAACTACTTGGAGCACTAGATAAAGTCACTTCAAGTGCAGATAAACGCATTACTACATCAAGATACATGCGAATCACTCGCTTTCAGACGTTTTACTTGATTGAGCAGCCTTCTTCGGTTCCTCTAATCGTTCCATCATTGATTCGTTCAAATGTTTTTCGTCAATCGTCAATTCTTCACCAACCAAATAACGCTCTCCCTTATAACGTATAGGGAAAGCTCCGTTTTTAACTTTTACTTTAATGTTTGCCATTCTAAATAGCCTCCTTATGCAATCGGTTGTGCTTGGAATACATTCTGTGCTTCAGGGAATGATGGGATCGCTGTAGCCGCTGCTTTTGCCCATGTTGAAACAGGGTCTTTTCCTTCTTCGTACACCATTCCAATTACCTTGCCGATGGTAGTCATCTCAACATCAGAGCCACTACGGATAAGACGTGATTCTTCTGGTGTTGGGCCATATAACGATTCACCAAGTGGGCCATCACCAAACATTACGAATTTGTTGTCTGGGAAGTAACTCTTCGTTGTATATGTGCCATCTGGATTTTGTTCGCGATACTTCGTATTTGAATTCGATTCATATACGGCGATAGTAGGTAAGCCCTGTTGCGTAAAGAAAGCATTTAAATCTGTTAAATTTGCTACTCGAGCAGAACCTGCACCATAAAGGTAACCGATAATCTTCGGATTACGTAAAATAAGAGCTGCGATTTTTTTGGATGTTAATGCACGAGTTGGCGTAATATCTAGCGCATCAGACCAACGTTCTAAATCTCCTAGTATATCCTCTGTACCTGTCCCCCATTGATCAGCTCCAGCAAGTGCTTCTTTGTGGTCTGTTGGTACTCCGTAACCAACTGTAAGAGTCTTTGGTGTACCATCAGCTGTATTCAATGCTAATTTCAATTCCCCTGTACTCAATGCTTGCATACGCATTAATTCAACACTAGCACGAACATCATTTGCTGCTTTGTCGATTAAATTAAATACTCGTCGCATCAAGTATTGTTGCTCCTGTGCAGTTCGTGGGAATTGTAATGCAATTAAATCCTTTTCGGTAATTTGATACTTTTTCTTGATATAAGCAGCCTCTAATACCTGTTTAGCAGCGTCTAATGAACCGATTTCTGCTTCTGTATCGAAAGAGTGTACCTTTGCAATAACAGGCAACTCATTCGCGCCTACTAGATACTCAAACTCTAGTGTATCGTGCTTAACTTCCGGAAACAGTGTTTCGCCCACACCATAAGTTTGATATTTTCGTTCTTTCATGTAATCTAATACTGTTTTTTGACCAAATAATTCTAAAATGTCTGGCATATTAGTTTCCCTCCAATTATCGGAATTTAATTTCTTTTAACGTTGTTTTAGCTGCAGCATCTGGGACCGTAGGTAGACGATCTTCTAAAATATAGGCTTCTACAATTAATGAACCTGGTTGTGGTCCATTTGTTACGTCAACATCGGTGTACAAGATGCCCTCTGCAGTAGCGTCATTCGCCGGTAAGATGGTACCTGCCTTTACGATTTTCTTTCCATTCGCATCGGCTGTTACACCCACATCACTCACTAAATACGTAAATGCTTGTACCTTTGATGATGCTAAGAAATTTACACGTTGAAATTTTTCAATTGGTTTTACATATGGCATATATAGCCCTCCTTCAAATTAGTCCCAAGGGGTGTTATTTGTATCACTTGAACTTTTTTCATTCGCCATTTTTGCGAAGTTAGACCCTACACCACTTGCACCAGCACCATTGTCAGTAGCGCCGGCAGGATTCCAACCTTTAAATGTCGGTTGTTGCTTTTCTGGCACAAATAAAAAGGACTTTGATTCTTGCAACGATTTAAGTTGCTCATCAAGTCCTTTATTGACTTTGCCATCTTTACTTAATTCAATTGTTGTTTTATCAATGAGTCCAGCTACTAAATCAACATCATGCACTTTACTGTGTAGTGATAATTTAAGCGCTGCATTCATACGTTCATTTTTCAATTGTTGCTCATATTCCGTTTTAGCTGTTTCGTTAGCCTGCTGTAAATCAGTTATTGTCTTTTGTAAATCCTCGTTACCTTTGGCTTTATCTTGCAAATCCTTCAACTGAGTTTCGTGATTTTCAACTTGATCTTCAAGAGTTTTCTTTGCATTGTTAACCTCATCAAAGCGCTCTTTAGGAATCATCGTTCCATATTTACCAACAACAGCATCAGCATGTTCCTCACTTAATCCCATTGCAATTAAATCTTCTTTTTTCATCTTAGTTGCCTCCTAATTCGTTTTTTACAGGTAACGACCTGTTAGGGTATTAAACACTTGTTCTTTAACGTCTACATATGCTAAAAAGACATAACTACAAAATATAACATATAATCCAAACATTTAATTATATCCATTCCTCCTTTATAATAATTTCAAGGAGGTGATAATTATGTTTGAAGTAGAAGTTGAAATCTCTTTTTCTAATGGAGACAAGATAACAATAGGTAAAGATACTTTAATTTTTCCAATTAGGTTAACAGAACATAATGGAGAAAGATTTTGCTCAAAAGTTGCGCCAATTGTATTAGATGATTATTTTCATGTTCATGATGGATACATCCCAGAACTAACAACAACTTTTGCGTTAAATGACTTCTTTACAATTAATGACGAAGATTCATATGACACAAAGGTTTATAAATCTAGTTCTATAGTTTCTATGAAACAATATGAAAAATAGTATTAAAAGTTTTTGGCAGTTATACAGAATAGTAGACTGCCTTTTTCATGCCACAAACCTCTTTTCCCACTCAGGATATTTAATATTTGAACTAATGTAATACACTTGACCGTTTTTATCGCGAGCAATACGCTCACTGTAATCATCTTCGAAGTATGGTGCTGTAGTTGTGCGGCATCTTGGATGAAACGGATTAGCAGTTACCCCAGGCATGAAATCAGCCAATTTAAACACCTTGCCGTCCAGTGATTGGCAGATGTCACTTGTCTTACCATCAAGTGTGGCGATAATTTCATATCGTTCAACATCCAATTCTCCAAATACATCCTTTTGTGCTGATGCGCTAAAAAACGCCGACTCGGTTAAAACTAACCTAGCAGCGTTATCTCGTGAAGTTTTCATTTTTCTAGCGATACTAGTAATTATTCTGTCAGGAGCTTCACCACGAGCCATTGATTGAATTAATTCAGTGTGCAGTGTATCAAGCAACATATTACGGTCACGCCATATTTTTTGACTGAATGTTTGACCATCAGCTGTCCACGGCTTGCTAATTACTTTTGTTAGCTTTGTTTCATCGAGTGCTTGTAGAGTAAAACCAATTTCAAAAGCTTTCTGCACCTCAAATGCTGTGTGATAGTACTGTGTTTGATATACATCTTTCATTAGCTCCTGAAAACCTTCAATTTGCTCTCCATACAGTTTTTCTACATGTTGTTGAAGTTGTAGTTGCAAACTCTCTAAACGGCTTATATGGACACGAGAGGAGGCATTTTCGAGTTGCTTCATCCACTTTTGATTAAGGGCGTTCTTTTTGCCATATTCGATGTATTCCTCAACAGTCCATCGGAACTCTTCTAATTCTTCACTCTTTAGTTGCTGTTTTGCTTCTTCAAGAGTCATTTCATTGTTATCAGCGAAACGTTGATACCATCGAGCGATGTCCTTTTCAATCTCTTGCATTGTCTTGATATAGGCTTTTCCGAGATCTTTATAGTAGCTCTCGCTTTTCTCATACTGTGCTTGTTCTAACATTTCGAAACGTTTTCGCCAGTATTCTCTACTCTTGGCCATTACCATCACCAGACTCCTCATTCATTGTTTTGAAATGATCATCATAGCCATCAAACTCATTCATTCGTTCCTGACGTTCTTTCTGGTTTCGATTTAACTCTTCTTGTACATCTTTTACGTAAGGATGTTGTGCTATTTTCGTTTCTTCAGACAAGTAAGGTGATTTATTTAATACCTCGACAACTTCCATCTCATTGATGAGGATGTCACGATTAAAAATAATATTTACATATTCACCGTCATAATCACCTTGTCCAGTGTTAGCTAAATGAACATTGATAAACCATAGCAATTCCTCAAATGATGCTTGGAACTCTGTTTCAATACCATCTGCGTCAAGATCAATCTCACTGTACATCGCTCTAATGTTTAATTGATTTGGGTTATTTGCCATGCGCTCATCTTTTGCGTCATAGCCACGTCCATTTTCAATCAGTGCCTTTTTAAACAGCGATACGATAGACTTGTAGTTGTCAGCATTAACTTCAATGGTTAATGTTTCAACGCCACCCTTAGACCCATCAGCTGAACGGACTTTAACAACACCGTATGTGGATAGATTACGTCTAAATTGTCCTAAATCCTGACCGTCGTAATTGTGTAGCACCAGAATTGTATTTCGTGCGTCCTCCTGCATGTTGTTTTCAAAGTCACTTAACATGATGTTAATGCCATCTTGCAGAGACTTCACACGCTTAATTAGAGGTATTTCCTTGTTATTAAATTTAAATGGAATCAAAGGTGCTCGCTGCCAATTCATACTTAATTCATTTTCGCCATCATTTATTACGATATAAGAGGTTTGAGACCTTGTTACATCCTGTACAAGATGCCCTGCGAACCACTGATAATGTTCCACTCCGTTGGCACTGTAAACCTCTGCATTTTCCACTATAACTTCTCTATCACCCTCATACTCTTTTACAGCGTATATGCGAATTGCGAAATCGAGAGTTGTTTGCTCTGAATCCTTCCAAAACGGAATGATTTCGTGTGGGGGAAAGCGTTTGATAACAAACTCACCATTTTCATCGTAAAACGGGTAAAGCCAGCCAATACCACCATTCAGGGCATCCTGTCCAATGCTTCTTAATGTGCGATGGAATCGTTTGTTGAAAATGTCTTGTAGTTTCTTTAGGTAATCGTCATTTTTAGTTTCAATTGTTATTGGTTTGCCCAGTTGATAGTTTACTTTTTGGTCTACAAGTTTAGCATACTGATTATCGAGTATCTTGTTATTCGGTAGGTTATCATTTACCTCTAACTGTCCTCCTTTACCAATGACCCAACGTTTACGCTCTAAAATATCTTGGTTACCTTCATAATAAGCCTCACCTATCAGTATCCATTTTCGCTTCTCTGACTTTTTAAACTGGTTAATCTCGTTTTCCAACCATTTGATGTCCGTTAAAACATCATTTGCACCAGCTGTTATGTTTTCATTAATGATCTCGGTTTCTGTGCCAGCACCCTGAAACGGAAAAAATCCCATGTTCTCACCTCTTTCTAATCAAAACTGTATGTGCTACCACGCATATCTTCCTCAAATGCATAACGTGTAGCATCAATAGTGTGGTTGTCCTTATCCTCTAAACGAGCAATAGGGTTACCATCTTTATCTGTCTGGTAATCAATGTTCTCAAACTCTTTCGCAATGTTAGGAGTACGTAATGGATCAATACAAATGAAATCTAAATCATCGAGCCATTCTTCACCATATTCCACGCTGTCAGGTCCTTTTTTAACTCCGTAGATACGTGGTATTCCTTGTTCATCACGTAGTTCAGCGATAGATTTAGGCTCTGCTGAATCAGCAGCTATACGGTCAGATTGGTAGCCTTTAGCTTTCAATTTCTCTGCTAGTTTGCGGTTACTTATTTTCACACCATATATTTCATCAACAGCATAGATACCCTTTTTCTTTTTGTCGTAGTGCCATCTAACAAAAGCCAAAGGGTCTGTAGCATATCCAAAGTCATTACCATTTCGGATGTTATCGAACGAAGCAACCATTTCATCTGTAATCGAACCTGATTTAATTTGTAAGTTATCGAACGGCACAACGCCAGAACCGATTGCTTCGCCAAGGTACTCCCATCGATATTTAAGTGGCTTTTTCCGTTTAACGTTCTCAGCCTCTTCAATAAACTTTTTTGATAGATGGGGATTTCCTAAATAAGTTGAATGATCTACGTAAGTATTGGCATCAATCATTGAACCTTCATATTTCTTGTTCACCCACGACTGCTTACGTTTCGGTGGATTGTAGGAATAATAAAAAGAGTAGTCAAAAGGGTACGCTTGCTGTCTATCAGCTTGCGATAATATCTTCCCTTCCAACTCCTCACGTAGAATCGAGTTTTCAATTGTTGTTACATCATCTTCAGACTTAAATTCTGCTAATTCTTCAAACCATACGATAGCCAATGGAAAATCGGCATCTTTGATAGATTTAATTTTCTCTGGATCATCGGCACCAGCGAAATAAATCTTGTTCCCTCGGCCCAGGTAAGTAATCTCAAGCTTAGAATCAACAAAACGGAATTGATCACGAACACCCATTATGTTTGCGGCAGCCTTAAAGTTAGCGTACACGGATTTTAAAATGGTGTTCTGTACTTTCCTGATACCAAGCGCGGACACTGGGTATTCCATTATGTCTAACAGGATACGCATTGGAATGTGAAAGGACTTACCAGAACCACGACCACCCTTTAATACATAACGTAGATGTTCCTTGGCTCTAGAGGCACGCCAAAACGGTTTAAACTGTTCTGTAATAACGCTCGCTATACTAACACGCTTTTCATTCATTACACATCATCCACAATCACCACTCGAACTGATTTATCACGGTCTTTATCAAGGTTAGTGATTTCTACCTTCGTCTTATCAATATTCAACTGCATCTGTTTAAGTTTAAGCCTGCGTTCGTCATCAGTATCAGCCATCTCAACAAACTGACGAATAGAAGAACGCAACTCCCCGATTGCTCTCGATTGAGCAGTGAGTAGTTGTGCCTGTCGTTCCCATGCGAATTGGAAGTTATATTCTACTTCGTCCAATGTACGCTCGTATTTTGATGAAGTTTTGCCGTCTTCGTCAGTTGTCTCAACTTCGGAATAACCATACTTCTCTTTTTTGATTTCTTTAATCATTTCGTCTTTGGATTCAACGTGCATTATTCGTTGCGCTCGGATGATTGCAGCATATTGAATCTGTATTTGATCCCATATTAAATCAGCTGGAGAACGTTCATTCATCGCTTCCATGATTTCGAGTGTTTCTTCTGGTAGGAACTTTGAAAAGAAACCATGCTTCTCTGCGATTGAGTTGCGTTTCGGAAACTTAGGTGTCGGATTAGGATTACCTCTATTTCCCTTAGCATTCTCATTACCTTTAGGGGCTCCGACCTGTTTGTCTTTGGTTGCAACCATTGCGGTTTTGGTTGCATCCTTTTTAGTTGCATCCCTAGACCATTTCTCACGGCTCTTACGGCTTTTTAAAGTACCTAGCTTTATCCCATGCTTTTCAGCTAGATCAGCAAGTGTAATCTTAGTGGTTTTCCACTCCTGTTTTATTTCATCCCAATTAGCCATACATCATAAACACCACCTCCAACACTTTCAAAACACAAAAGCACTCTCGTAAAAGAGTGCAAGTTATTTATGCATATTTAAAAAAATTCAATATCTTTTGTTCTTGTTCCATATCATAGAAAATTTGTTTTGGATACCATGTAATAAAGTCTTTATTGTTTTTGCTACTGTTACATGTTGTACAACAAGGTACAATATTGTCCTTGCCAAAAGATCCACCTTTAGAAAACGGAATAAAATGATCGTAAGTTAATTTTTCTTCACCACGACAATAAGCACAACAATAGTTAAAGGATTCACATGTCTCTTCCCATTGCTCATTGGTTAAAGAAAAATCTTCGTGTTTTTGATGCCTTCTCTTTTGTGATAATCTATTCATTTCATTACGTTTTTTAATTCTATTCGACACTAATTTTTCGTATTTATCATCCAAATCTATACACCATTTATTGATGTATTCTTTATATTTTGGGTTTAATTTATAAATTAACCAAGCAGCTTGTTCTTTATCTGTATTTCTTTTAGCTACCAAAAAACAAAAACAAATCTCATGAATAATTTCTTTTTGAGAAGCAATTGGATTTTGATTAAATAACTCTTTTTCATTTTTATATCGCTGCAAAAATAATAGTTCTTTTTCGGAAATATTCTTTATATCAATAACCTCCCAAATATCTCTATTTTTTCACTCCACAAATAAATCTATATCTGCATTTACATATAATCACATGCCATATATGCTGATTGCTATTAACAAAAAAGCACCCTTAGGGATGCTTATACAATTCGATTAAATTCATTTAGTAATATCTCTATTTTCTTAAGTTCATCTAGGCTGTATTTCTTTTCATTTCCAGTCACAAGACCAGACATATTAGTACATAAATCATTACTATCAGTACAAATAATAGTAGCAAATCTATCGTTTTCACCTGATTTTAAACTATAATTTTTTACAAAGTTTTTCTCATCAGAAGGGTACCCGAAGTAAACAATTGTTCTAACACCTTTATTTATATTTAGTTTTTGATTTATGTATTCATTCAACTTACTTGCTGTATTTCTAACTTGATTTACAGGATTATCATAAGATATTACTTTAAATTCACGATTATTGTCATCGTTCTTTTTTAAGGGTTCAAAAATAAGTGTTTCTTCTCTATCTTCTTTGTTATCAGGAAATATATTATTAACAATAATGGACAAATCACCAGCATTATTTTTTGAAACTCCATGTATAATTTTTCCTTTCCAAAACTTTGTTTCTATAATAAAAATTCCACTCTGCGATAGTATCAGATGATCTATTTGCCTCGACATCAATTTTTTATCTTTAATATACGGGATAAAAACATTCCCCATTATCATCATATCTTCTTTTTGAATAGCTTGACTGTTAATCAAACTTTCCTTTAGTCCATCCAATATTTCATGTGTAATTACTTCCCCGCGATTTCTTGAGTATTTTTCTAAACTTTTTACATACTCTCCGATTTTATTAATTTCATCTTCTTTTTCTGCATTAATTTTCTGAATTTCCTTTTTCTTTTCATCTAATTTTTGATTGAATTGCTCTTCTTTGACCTTAATCTCAATTCGCAATTTTTCATCGTATTTTTTCTCTGTTTCAACAACAGTCGCGGTTACCTCTTTATTACTTAAATTAATTTGCTCCTCACATATTTTAATGGTACTCTCATTTTTTTTAATAGCGTTCTTATATTTGATAAAGAAAGTGATTGCAATAATAGATAATAGAACCATTACTCCAATATAAATCAAATTTAATTCCATACACTTCCACTCCTTTAGGACATTTTACCATAAAATATAAATAATATGTCCTCTAAATAAGTGAAAATATATAATTTTAATAAGTCAATTTAACCAAAAATTTTCTTAATTTAGTTGACCGTCAAAATGAGAATTGTTCCCGAACTAGATAAGTGCATTATTCTAATCTAAATGTTTTTTTCAAATGGCATCACCCCATTATGCTAGTTGCTTTATAAAATAAAAAACATACTAACATTAGTAGTACAAACCAAGGCCATGGTTTGTGCTACTATTTTTTTATAGTAGAAGTGAAGAA
>NZ_JBEGDG010000037.1:0-33294 GCF_040183165.1 Lysinibacillus zambalensis | reverse complement strand
AAGTGGCTAAACGCGGCGGACTGTAAATCCGCTCCTTAGGGTTCGGCGGTTCGAATCCGTCCCCCTCCACCAGTTTTAATCTAATAGGGGCATAGTTCAACGGTAGAATAGAGGTCTCCAAAACCTTTGGTGTGGGTTCGATTCCTACTGCCCCTGCCAATTAATTAATTTCATGGCGGTTGTGGCGAAGTGGTTAACGCACCTGATTGTGGTTCAGGCATTCGTGGGTTCGATTCCCATCAGTCGCCCCATTTATATATTTAACTTTTGGGGTATAGCCAAGCGGTAAGGCAACGGATTTTGATTCCGTCACGCCCTGGTTCGAATCCAGGTACCCCAGCCATTTTTGCGGAAGTAGTTCAGTGGTAGAACACCACCTTGCCAAGGTGGGGGTCGCGAGTTCGAACCTCGTCTTCCGCTCCAATTATTAAGGCGGCATAGCCAAGTGGTAAGGCACAGGTCTGCAACACCTTTATCACCGGTTCAAATCCGGTTGCCGCCTCCATAATTTATTTCTTAATCGGATTTTCCGATTTTTTTTATCTCCATTATGCCGGTGTGGCGGAATTGGCAGACGCGCACGACTCAAAATCGTGTTCCTTTGGAGTGTCGGTTCGACCCCGACCACCGGTATCATATTTAGTAAAGAATCCTTGATATACAAGGGTTCTTTTTTTATTGTAGTAAATTTGTAGAAACATTTAAGATCCACTCAAAATCTATTTTGATTTGAGTGGATTTTTTTATATCATCATGGATTGTTTATATTCATTAAAGAATGTTTAACAATATTCGTCTAAAATTCTTTTATATCATATAGGTACTTAAAATTTCAAATAAATCAATTCTCAAAATATGAACGAAAGCCAGCAAAGATTGATTAGTATACTTTTATAAAGAGTGATAGAGTTAATAACTACTAAAAGAGATTTTTTCAAAATATTGAAGATGATAGGAATGATAGCTCTAAACTGAACGAAATTAAGAATTATACAGATTAAGTAGTTTAGGGAGATGTTTAATCATGCTGATTGGAAACAAACAATGATATAGGGAACCTAAGAACTGATGGAAAGGAGAATTTACAATGATAAAGAATGGCAAAAAGGCAAATAGTAAGGCACTTACTGTTATTCTAATGTTGTTGGTAATAATGTTCTTTGTAGTACCATCGAGCAATGCATTCTTTGTTAATAAAATGATGATAGATGATAACAATAGCGAACGTATAAAGGTGACTGCCTCAGATTTAGTTATACCAACTAGAGATAGTATTATAAGCGATGGTTATCCAATAAATGAAGATGGGCAAACGTATGGTCCTAATATGGAAAACTTAATGCTTGTTGAACCTGAATTAATGTTGGCAGAAGGTGAGAACGGTGTATTAGGATATATTTATCAGCCTGATGGCATATCTTCGCCAAATAAGGTAGATGAATATAATAAATCATTAAAAAAATCGACGCCATTATATTTACATGATGGTAAAACGATTATTGGTACATTTTATTTTTATTAGTATTTTTATAAATAGAGTCCAAGATTCTAATAGCTAACATTGTAATTTAGATAATTTTACGTAGTCGCTTTCCAATCCTGAAAAACTTACAAAAGAAAAAGTATAAGCAATGTCTCTTAGTGATGTTATTGCTATTATGACAGCATGCAATGCATCGCCACGTATCCAACGTTCTTTAGTTCCTATGGCTCCAGAAAAAACATATGAAATTAATGAAAATGGTTTAACTTATGGTTCAGATTTTTACGCAGAGTCATTAGAAGATAGTCCAGACCTTGTACGAGTAATTGGGAAAAATGGTGTTGAAGGATATGTTTATTCTAAGGATATTAACTTGGAGCTAAATACTCTTGATGAGGTGCTAGATTACATTAATTCAGGGCAGCCAGAATTTATTGTGCCTGTTTATGCTGAGGATGGGATTGAAGTTTTAGATACTTTTGAAATAATTACTGAAGACTAGTTTAGTGATTAAAGACATCATGTATGAAATTGATTAAGAGTGGCTACAGATTAGGACTTCAACAATTATGTTGGAGTCTTTTCTTGTCTTTATATGACAATGTAAAGTGTCTAAGGTCATTAGTAATAGTTGTATCTCCACTTACAAAGAAATTAAAGTCCAAATGCTTTTCTTTAGCCATAATACGAGCACAGATTAAGGTTTTTGCTAAAAACGGGAATAAAAACTAGAGGGGGGGAAAATAGAGGGAAACGATCATAAAAAAGATAAGAAAAAAATTAGCATTATATCAAATACACAATTTTACCGGGAGTACACACTTCATTTAGACCAAACTGAATAAAAATCAGTAGAAATCTGATGATTTTAAGCATCTCAAATTTGAAAATTGTAAATATCATTCACATGGATTTACTAGATTTTTTTAATTGCAGATTATCGAGCAGAGGAAATTTGAAGGGGCAGTAGTTGTAAAATGGATTTTAAACAAGTGTCATAAATCGAGATGCTATACCAGATTTATACTTATTCGTTTTACACTATTTGAAATAAATAAAGCTTCAATCGTATGTCTCACTCATATAAATATTTGTTAATGGCTCTGCGTGCTTTTTTGTTTAGGGGAATTACATCTGGTTGTGTGTTCTATACTATCTAAAGCAAATCGCTCACCTTACCGTTCACTATTCTAACATCACTTTTATTTAATACTACAAATTCAGATAAACGTATACCAGTATTTAGTTGTGTAGTCTTTTTCGCTGCTTTAGCGTAGTAGTATGGTTAATTTATTGTAGGAAAAGACATAATGCCTGTTAAGTAGCATTTTCGAAGAATAGAGAGGGTATGATTATGAACAGACACTTTTTTATTGCAGTTCCACTTCCTTCAGACATTAAAGCAGCTCTTCATGTGAGATGTGAAAAAATGAAAACAGACTATCATTTTAAACGATGGGTTCATCGAGAAGATTTTCACATCACTTTGGCTTTTTTAGGTCATGCGGATGAAGAGCAATTACAGGATGTAATTGCTGAAACGAGGAAAAATCTTCTGAATGTTTCTCCATTCGAATTAAAAATTCAGGGGTTCAATACTTTTGGGAGAAAAGAATATCCAAGAATTTTATGGGTTGATCTGCTCGAATCTCAGCAATTAAATGTTGTGCAAGAAATAGTATACGAAGACTGTATGAAGGTTGGATTTGAATTAGATAAGAAACCCTTTATCCCCCATATAACTGTTGCAAGAAAGTGGGACGAAGCATGCGGGAAAATTCCGTCAGAGGCATTGATGGAAGATAATTTTCAGCTTCCTAAATTTCTAGTAGAAGAAGTGGTTTTGTACGAATCAAAAATAGAGGAAACGCCAAAATATTATAAAAGGGCTGTCATTCGTTTAGATGGTCAATAGATCGGTCAAAAGCTTACTATAATAATAACGATTCATATTACAGCCAGCTCGTGAACCTAAAAAGAAAAAGGTTTATGAGCTTTTTTTGCTGAAAATATTTTGTTTTTAATAATTAGTTCATCTTCCGTTCATTTAAGGAGTTTATGCTAAGGATGTAAAAAGGAACGGAGGAGTTAACGATGAATCTTGCGTGGAAAGAAATTAAGAAGAATAAAGTAAGATTTTTAATATTAGGGTCAATTGTTTTTTTAGTTAGCTTATTAACTTTTATTATTTCTGGTTTGGCGAACGGACTGTCTCAAGATAATGCCGCTCTAATTAAGGATTTACCACAAGGTCAATTTTATATGAATGAGGATGCAGATCAAACTTATAATCTGTCAAAAATAGATAGCGGTACACAAAATGAAATATTGAGCAAAGAAAAAGATGCAGTAGCTTTTTCATTACAAATGGGCTTTTTAAATGATCAGGACGATAAGCAGCAAAGCGTTGCCTTTGTTTCATCGACCGATTCAGCGTTATTTGAAAATGTGAAACATGAGGAAGTCATATTAGACAGCTCCATGAAAGATAAAGGAATTAAAGTAGGAGATACATTAACGAATAATCAATTTGGTGGCAAGTTTGTAGTAAAGGGATTTGTCGACCAAAAGAAATATAGTCATGCACCTGTTGCCTATATTAATAAAGAGGATTATAAAGAAATTTACCGTGTGGATGAAATGCAGATGATTTTCGTACCAGATGGAGATTCTTCAAAAGAATTTGCTGGATTAGAATCATTTTCAAATAAAGAATTTCTTAACACAATCCCAAGCTATAACGCAGAACAAATGTCTTTAAATATGATTGTTTGGTTTCTAGTAGTCATTAGTGGGATGCTGTTCGCTATCTTCTTCTATATGATGAATGTCCAAAAAATCGGCTTATACGGAATTTTAAAGGCGATTGGTTTGAAAACAAGTATGCTATTCAAAATGATATGGACACAGATGGCCATCATTACAGTTATTTCACTTGTTTTATCTGTAACCTTTAGCCAGGCCTTTAATCTGATAGCGCCAAAAGGAATGCCATTTACTTTAACGATTGCGACAACAACGCAATTATCGATCGTATTCCTAATTATTGGATTTGTAGGCGCTACAATTTCAGCATTCCAAATTAAAAAAATTGAACCATTACAAGCGATACAGCAAGGAGAGGCTTAATATGACTTTATTTAAAATCGATGAAGTTAGAAAAACGTTTACGAATGGCGAGGTAGAGGAGGAAATACTTAAAGGGATAGATCTTTCATTAAAAGAAGGAGAAATAACTGCATTGGTAGGTGCATCTGGTTCCGGTAAAAGTACACTTTTGACAATTGCGGCAGGACTTCAGCCTGCAACAGATGGATATGTTATATTTGAAGGAAAAAACCTGTCTATTATGAACGCTGAGGAGGTTCGAAAAGTACGAGCAAGTGAATTTGGGTTTGTCTTTCAATTTGCACACCTCGTACCTTTCCTTACAGTTGAGGAACAGCTGCTACTAATGTTAGATGTTTCTGAATCAAAATTAAAGAAACAGGAACAAAAAAATGAAGTTAATCGATTACTAAAATTAGTTGGGATGGACCATCGGAAAAATTCTTATCCTTCTTCATTGTCTGGAGGAGAGAAGCAACGTGTTGCCATTGCTCGTGCGATCATTCATAAACCGAAAGTTCTATTCGCAGATGAACCAACTGCAAGCCTAGATTCACAACGATCAAAAGAGGTTATGTTACTAATTAAGGATTTAACTAAAACGTTAAACATTACAACTTTAATGGTGACCCATGATGAAGAGATGTTTGCTTATACGGATCGTATTATAAAAATGAGCGATGGTGTCATTTTGCATGATGTTATTTAGATCGAGTAGTAGAAAGCCACAACCACAGCTTTTTGATGGTTGTGGTATTTTTTTTGAATCAATGGATGATTTCAGTCTAGGCGCAAATTACGAAATATTTTTAAAAGCCTAGTGTTAAGTTACCAAATCGATAAACGAAAGCAGCATATTGTAGAAGGAAAGGAGGAGGTGATTTGAAATGACGTTTGTTATTGCCTTAATAATTGTATTAGTAGGGTTAATAGCGGGATTCCAATTAAGCGAAGGACGGTCAGAAAAAGGGAGATATATCATTTGGGGTATCATTATAATGATTGCGTTTGCACCATTTTTATCATATTTAATTGGCGTATTGTATGGATTATTGGTTAGAAATGGTTGGGCAGCATCGATTATGATGGTTTTATTTCCTATAATTTTTATCATAGGTCTTATTATTTTACTCTTAGGTATTTATAAGAAAAATGAAGAAGAGCATAATAACTAGCTACTTGTCTCTTAAAAGGGGTTAATTCGTTAAGTGTTTTTGTTATCTAAATTATAAAGGTAAAAAGCCGCGAGACTCCTAGAATTGTTTTTACGATGTAGTGTAAATGAAAATGTAGCGAAGGAGACATATGCCTTCGTGTTCAAGATTCTATTTTTTGCACTGATGCGGCTCGTACCTTGCCGGCAGAAAAGCATAGCGGTTTTTTACCATCTGAAGAAAGCTTTTATGTTAAATCTTATGTCAATCGAGCTTTTCGGCTTACTTTACAAACCATTCTCATTAATGTCCTGTGTAACGAAGGGAAGATCGTAAAGACAACATCCATTGTTTTACGCATTGGCATAGGACAAATAATAGGCTTATTTTTGTGCACGCCTGCAATAGCGATTTTTGCTAGTTGCTGTGGAGACATCATTTTTTGTTTTTTCAATTGTTTGGACATCGCCGATTTATCAATATTAATAGCTGTTGCTTTATCAAAAATAGGTGTATCAACAAAAGTCGGACAGAGGGTACTTACCTTGATGCCAAATTCCTCAGCTTCATAGTGTAGTGATGTTGTTAAGCCCACAACAGCATGCTTCGTAGTTGAGTATGCAGCTGATATAGGAGATGGTCCCAACCCTGCAGCTGATGATGTATTGATGATATGTCCAAAACCTTGTTTCTTCATGATTCGATACCCAACTTGTGTACCATAAACAATGCCCCATAAATTAATATCTACAATGTCTTTCCAATCGTCAATTGACATATCATAAATTTCACCATACATAGCTATACCAGCATTATTGAACAAATAATCTAATCGTTGAAATTCCTCATGTACATTTGTAATGACATGTTCAACATTTTCGAAATCGCTTACGTTTAATTCAACAAATCGAGCATTTGAAGTATCTTTATTTAGTTCTGCCTCTAGAAGACGTCCATCATGTTCGTTAATATCTGCAATAATGACAAATACATGTCGACTTACTAACTCTTTGCAGATAGCCTTCCCTATACCGGATACACCGCCTGTAACAATCGCAACCTTTCTCATAATCATCACCTCTCGTATGAATTCCTTAATGGACAGGGTCTTCCTACAATTGAAGTCGTTTAATGAAAGCTGAGTATTCTTCGACGACAAGCTCTGCTCCTTTACTATTTAAATGAATGCCATCCAAAGTTAAATGTAGCCCTCTCTTTTTGGATAATCGATCAATCCGCAAAGGGTTTTTATACAACAGTACATCTTTCATCACTCGCATAACATTGGTGTTCACATATTCCGAACTTGTAACATGTTTTAATTGATGTTCAAAAACCTCTTGCATATTTAAAAGGCTAACATTTGCATATTTAGAAGAAATGGAATGAATAATGGAGGAGAGCTCTTTTAATTCCATATTGGGAGTATTTTTTATTTCCTCTCCTATTAAAGTTGGTGTTACTAAAACTACATGTTTAGATGAGGCTAAAATCATTTCTAAAACATTTGCATAGTAATCTTTAAACTCTTGATGATCTTTTGAAACCGGTTGTGCCTGCACTTTCAAAAGTTTAGTGTAGACATCATTGACCCCAATCCAAAGAAAGCTGAGGTCATAATCAGTAGCTAGCTTCGATTTTTCTAAACGACTGTGTAAGCTTTTTACTGTCTCACCTGGTTTACCGAGATTATCAAATTCGATATGTGGATGTTTTGTAGTTAGTAGTTTGAAAAATGAAACCCCAGGTCGACCTTCCGTTAAGCTGTCTCCTATACATGCAATTTTCATTTATATCCCACCTTTTTTTATCTCCTTTAAAAAAATGGTTATTGCCTGGTTAAAGAGTGGCTCAAGTGCTTTCAGCTCCTGCGTATTTGTCAGCTGACATAAACCTCCTAGCCATGTGCCTAGTAGAACTGTCCACTCATCAATATTGCCATGAACAAATTCTCCTCGATCAATACCTTCTTGAAGGATCGCATGATAAGCACCCATCGGTACAATCGCTAAATTGTATAATTGTTTCACGGATTCAGGGCTCGATTTTGGATTGGAAGCTAGTTCTTGCCCGGATCTTAATAAAGGTGTTTGGTAATGATAGAGAACATGCATGGCCATGCCATATAATTTTTCTGTTGCCGTGGAGTAGGTAATTTCTTTCTGCAGCCATTTGTTGTGCCAATCTTGCATTGTTTGTTGAGATAAAAGAACAAAGAGCTTTTCTTTGTTTTCAAAATGATAATAAATATGTCCTTTGCTATAGCCTGAAGCGGTTGAAATATCTCCTACTGATGTTTGATTATAGCCTTTTTGAGAAAACAAACTAACCGCATGTTCCATAATTTCAACTTTTGCTTTCTCGCTATCATAACGTCTTTTATTCAATGATTTACCTCTTTTTTAAATTTGAACGGTCGTTCTAATTTAATTATACAATATTTTACTAATTAATAAATGGTTAAATACCTAATTCATCAAGTTTTAACAATCTATACAGACAGCGCCATAAGGCACAATTCGATTGGAGGAAATATTCACCAAACTATTGAACTATAAATTATGCTTCAAACATCAGGAGGGGAATAATATGGGGAGAGTAGTTGGGTTCGAATTAAATAGTCAGGAGGTAGAAAAAGCTGCTGCGTTTTATGCTAAGGTTTTTGGGTGGGAGGTAGCTGCACCTAATTGGGAATATTGGGGCGTAACAACTGGGGATGATAATAAATCAGGGATTAACGGCGGTAATGCGAAAGGGCCACATGACTATCCTTTTGGAACACGTATTCAAATTGAAGTTGATTCTATTGATGAAGCTATTTCAAAGGCTACGAAAAATGGTGCCGTTATTGTACGAGATAAAATGGAATTTGATGAATTTCACCTTGCTTATTTGGTAGATCCAACTGGATTAGGCTTTGGCATGATTCAAAACAAATAACCTGACACTGATTAACAAGTCTCTGAATGGATTGTGGGGGCTTTTTTGTTAATAAATAGAATTGTAAATAATGTATAAAAAAGTATATTATAAATAATAGAGAAAGGGAGGGAAAGAAATGAAACAAATGTTGAAAATGGTATGTGCACTATTATTAGCTGTTTGGTTAATACCGACTGAAAGTGTATATGCAGCGAGTTTCAAAGATGTGCCCAAGGATGATACATTGATAACTGAAATTGATTATCTAGTGGAAAAAGGAATTATTAATGGCTATCCTAATAACCTATTTAAACCAAATACATATGTAACGAGAGCACAGGTAGCTGTCATGCTAACACGTGCTTTAGGAATGCAAACGACGGATGTCAAAGATCCAAAGTATCAGGATGTACCTACTACATATCCTTACTATAAAGAAATTGCGGCAGTGCAAAATGCTAGAATTTTCGATTCTGCACAGAAATTTAATCCGAATGCAACTCTTTCAAGAGGGGACATGGCGATTGTGTTGCAAAGAGCATTTAAAATAAAGGGATCTGAGACAAGCTATTTTACAGATGTTTCAGCTAAGACAAGAGGCTATAAGGAAATCTCAGCAATTTCTAGTAATAATATAACAAAAGGATATGATGATGGTTCATTTAGGCCCAATTTACCTTTAACGCGAGCGCATTTTTCAGCATTTTTAGCTCGTGCATTAACGCTATCGAATCCGAATCTAATAAAAGATAAGGCGTATGACTACACGTATTCGCATTATTCGTTGAAAGACAAAAAACAGTATACATTAAACTATCAGTATAGTCATTATGACGATAAGAATGATGTGTGGACAATAACTGATTTGAATTCGGAAAAGTTTTTTGATGAAGAGCTTTTATTTAGCGTGAGCGAGGCTTATGCTCAAGTAATTGCCAGCTATGAAAGTATGCATTACGATTTACATTTGGATTTACCCCTTAGAATTGGTGTGATTCAACATGAGAATGGTGGCGTGGAAAGTTCAGGAACCCGAATTACAGTTAAAACAACAGATGGTACTATCCAAGCAGGTGGTGTCAATTATAATAATGTAATTGTTCTAGAAGAAAAGTCCATATACAGTGATGGAGTTTCAACATATTACTTTGTCGATGGTATCGGTTTAGTTAAGGAGCTTTACAATGATGTTGTTATTTATGAGTTGCTTGAACGTACAGCCAATTAAATGTTAACCACAGGAAAAGCAAGTCTCCTATGAACGAGGAGGCTTGCTTTTTATCATGAAGCATCTAATCTAATGTAATATGAAAAAAACGATGAAGTGCTTGTCTCCAATCCTTTTCGTTATGAGTTGAATAGGTCGTTAAGGATTGTCCCTCGTAGATTCGGAATTCATTGTTAAGCATTGTGTGTCGTCCGCGAGGGGTACGAATCATAGCAATTTTATTTTTTTGTTTAGAAAGTCTTGGCGCAAACTTTGCATCGTTAGCGTCATCGAAAAAACTATATAGTAAACGCCAATCGTGTTTTGTTTGTTCGTATAGCATCCAGCCGTTCACTTCATCTCGTTCAATTTTATAAAGTTCATTACCTTCACGGTGTTGATGCCCAGCTATTAGTGGCACTGGTTTACAAGGAGCTACTGCACCTACCCCAACATCTGAAATATATGATCGACCAGCAAAATGGACAAGCAATAGCTGGTGCATAGGTACATCCTCAACAGGAGTATTTGCTTCAACATTGCGCCAAAACTGTGCATAGCGATTGGTTACAGAAAATCCAAGCTCGCGAAGTAGCCAACTAAATAAAATATTTAGTTCAAAGCAATTGCCTCCACGATGTTGAATAATAATTTTTTGAAAAAGGTCAGGGATAGCGAAGGAGATGCCATATTTCAAGGCAACATCTAGGTTCTCATAAGGAATTATATGTAGATGTCTCGTTTGGAGCTGACCAAGTAGCTTAATGGAGGGCTCTAAAGATCCTTGAAATTGAATAAGTTTTAAATATTGCTGTATTTGTGAATTCATAATATCGCCTCACTCCTTATTAAATAACATAACCGAAATGGCTTAAGAATACACGTGATTATTAGTAAGAAAATAATAGAAAAATAGGTAAATAACTTGTAAAATTAAAATATTAGCTACTATAAGAATAATATTCCCTATTAGTCTAGTTAATAATAATGATTGTAAGGTAGGTATACGAATGACAAGCGAAATTAAATGCGAAATGAAATGGATAGAAGTAAATTCATACGATGAAATGAGCGAAGTAGCAGCGGATATTTTCACTAAACAATTACAAGTAAAGCCAGCAAGTATTTTAGGATTAGCAACTGGTGGTTCTCCTGTAGGAATGTATAAGGAATTAGTGAAACGCCAACAAGCTGGAAATATTTCTTTTAACGACGTGATCACTTTTAACCTAGACGAATATGTAGGTCTCGACCAATCAAGTCCCGCAAGTTATTGGACATTTATGCATGAGAACTTATTCAATCATGTAGATATTAAGGAAGAAAATATACATTTACCAAATGGCAAGGCAGAAAATTTAGATGAAGAGTGTGTCGCTTATGATGCTCGAATCAAGGAAGCGGGAGGCATTGACCTTCAGCTATTAGGCATCGGCGTTAACGGACATATTGGCTTTAACGAACCGGGCACATCTTTCGAATCTCTGACTAATATCGTAGAGTTAACAGAATCTACACGCACAGAAAATGCCATCTATTTTGATGATTCTAAGGATGTACCGACGCATGCTATTACAATGGGCATTCAATCTATTATGAATGCCAAGGAAATCATCCTAATTGCATTTGGTGAGAAAAAACTAGAGGCTATGGAAAAATTAAAAAGTGGGATCATCACTGAAGATTTCCCAGCAAGCCAATTACTAAACCATCCGAATGTAACGATTATTTACGGCGGAACAAAATAGAAATGAAGCGTTAAGCGTAGACTTTATTTTATTTGAAGTCTGCGCTTATTTTTTTGAATTCGAAGGGACGGGGATAGGAACCAGAGCGATGGAAAGAAGAGTCAAGGAGAAGGATAGAAATGATGGCGACGGAAAGAAGTTCCAAAGCGACGGATAGAAAAGCGAGAGCGACGGATAGAAGAGCACAAGTGACGGATAGAAATCAGAGTGACGGAAAGAAGAGCACAAGTGACGGAAAGAGGGGCCGAAGCGACGGAAAGAAGAGTCAAGAAGACGGATAGAAATGAGGGTGACGGAAAGAAAGGCGAGGGTGACGGAAAGAAGGGCCAAAGCGACGGATAGAAAGGCGAGAGCGACGGAAAGAAGAGCACAAGTGACGGATAGAATCAGAGTGACGGAAAGAAAGGCGAGGGTGACGGAAAGAAGGGCCAAAGCGACGGATAGAAAGGCGAGAGAGACGGATAGAATCGATAAAGCGATGGATAGAGAAGCCCAAGCCGTGGATAGAATCGCCAAGATCGTGGATAGAACCTCCGCAGAGACGGATAGAATTAGAAACAAAAAAAGGTGGGTATTCACCCGGACATTTAAAGATTTTAGGCACTAGCTTCGCCACTAATCAATGCTACAATATTATCTATATGCTAGAATGAGAAAAACAATAGGAGGGGTTAGGGTGAAAAGCACCGTACCACATTTAGAAAAGGGCGATACAGTTGGTCTTGTGGCTTTATCAAGTCAAGTAGAGCCCGAAAAACTAGGAGATGCAATAGCCTTTCTTGAAGAGTTAGGTCTTAACTATATAATTGGGGATACGATTCAGGCAAAGCACGATTATCTGGCAGGTAGTGATGAGGAGCGTCTGGCTGACTTTCATGAGATGGTGAGAAATCCAGAGGTGAAGGCAATTTTTTGTGTTAAGGGGGGCTATGGTTCTGCACGAATTGCGGAAAAGATTGACTACGGACTACTAGAGGAAAATCCGAAAATCTTCTGGGGCTTCTCTGATCTTACATATTTACATTGTGCGATTAATGAATATGCTGATTTAGTGACGTTTCATGGACCGCTCCTTATGTCAGTAGATAGAATAGATGATGTATCAAAGAAAATGTTTTTACAGTTATTTTCACCGATGGAGTTACAGTATACGGAGGATATTGCGCCGTTAACAACGATTGCACCTGGTGTTGCTCGTGGCCAGATTATTGGTGGCAATTTACGTCGTCTTGTTAACACATTAGGTACTAAATTTGAAGTGCGCACGGAAGGTCGAATTTTATTGATTGAGGAGCTAGCGGAGACGATTCCTCATATTGATTCTATGCTACAGCAATTAAAACAAGCGAGAAAGCTTGAGCAATTAGTAGGTGTTATGATTGGTTCCTTTACACAAACTGAAGCGGATGAAGCGGCACTAATGACTTTAATGAAGGACTATTTTTCGGATTTAGGCGTTCCAGTTGTAGCAGGCTTTAAAATCGGCCATGAAGCAACGAATATTGCTATTCCATTAGGAGTAGATGCCATTTTAGATGCACAGGAAAAGGTATTGAAGATTTTGCCTGGTGTGCATTAAAAGAACGCTCAGCACTTTATATTGTGCTGAGCGTTTTACTGTAAGGTTATTAATAAGGCTCTGCGTTATGACCTTTATCCACAGCGTCTTTAGGCGCTTTATCACCATCAATATTGCCAAGTGGCTTTGATGAAGAAGAATCATTCTGAGCTTTTTGCAACCCTTCTTTTAACAAGCGACCATACTCCTCGTCTGCTTCCTCCGCTAATGCGACCATCGCCTCTTGAATGGCAATATTACAGACAGCTAAATCACGAATTAAGTTTTCAAGCAGTTCATCTCGCTCCCATTGCTCAAAATTGCGATAGGTTTCTCCAGCTTGCTTCGTATTACTTTGACGATCAATGGATTCACGAACGAGATTGCCTTCCACATGTGGTGTATGTTCCTTAGCCGTTTGGGTAGCTTCCTTTAACCCATTTAACATCGAAGGTTCATAGTTAATATGAGGATTTTGTCCAGGAGCTAAATCACGCTTATACATCATTTGACCACCATTTTGATTGGTTGCTACTCGTTTTTTAGGAGCATTGATAGGAAGTTGTAAATAGTTTGCACCTACACGATGACGCTGTGTATCAGAGTAAGAGAAAGTACGACCTTGTAGCATTTTATCGTCCGAGAAATCCAATCCGTCCACAAGCACACCTGTACCGAAAGCAGCTTGTTCAACCTCAGCAAAATAATCTTCTGGATTTTTATTTAACACTATCTTACCAACGGGATACCACGGGAATTGATCATTAGGCCAAAGCTTCGTATCATCTAATGGATCAAAATCAAGCTCTGGATGTGGATCGTCCTCCATAATTTGGACGTTAAGCTCCCATTCAGGATAATCACCGTTTTCAATTGCATCGTATAAATCCTGTGTGGCATGATTAAAGTTTTTCTTTTGGATATCTTCCGCTTCTTTTTGTGTCAAGTTTTTAATGCCCTGTAAAGGTTCCCAATGATACTTTACAAGTACTGCTTTACCTTCACTATTGACCCATTTATACGTGTTAACGCCGGAGCCTTGCATCATTCGATAATTAGCCGGAATACCCCATGGTGAATAAATGAATGTCACCATATGGAAGGATTCTGGTGAGCTTGCACAGAAATCAAAAAAACGTTCAACGTCCTGAATATTTGTAATCGGATCAGGCTTAAAGGCGTGAATCATATCAGGGAATTTCATAGCATCGCGGATAAAGAAAATTTTTAAATTATTGCCGACTAAATCCCAGTTACCATCCTCAGTATAAAACTTTACAGCAAAGCCTCGTGGATCTCGTAATGTTTCTGGTGAATGGCCACCATGAATAACTGTTGAGAAGCGCACAAAAACAGGTGTCTGCTTACCCTTCTCCTGAAATACTTTTGCCCTTGTATACTTAGAAATAGGATCATCCCCGACAACACCGTATGTCTCAAAATAGCCATGTGCCCCTGCACCTCGAGCATGAACAACACGCTCAGGAACTCGTTCGCGGTCAAAGTGACTTATTTTTTCTATAAAATCATAGTTTTCAAGGGTTGCAGGTCCTCGATTACTAACAGTTCGTATATTTTGATTGTTAGTAATAGGGTGCCCTTGTCGATTTGTCAAAGTCATGTCATGCTCGTCTGTCGAATCATGTTGTTTTGTCATTGTATAACCCCTTTCTTTTGATATAGCCATTCTGTCCATATTAGGGGGCAAATAGACATGAAAAAAACTCTCCTGCACATGAGATGAATGAGAGTCAACGAAAGTGAATTATCAAAATATGATTAAAAACTTGAAAATGTTGATTTTGACTCTGTTTATATTCATGTTAGTATTACAGCTATATTAGGAGCATTAGATACTGCAGGTTTTGATAATTACTTTTATGGGGGTGTACATTTTGTCAATAACGTTTGTATTTTCAATTGCGATAACGGGATTAGGTATAGCGATTTATACAATCTCACAATCTGATACTTTAAAGAAAAAGGTATTGCAATTAGAAGGAGAAATAAAAGAGTTAAGCGATATAGTAAAAAAGAGCGAGAAATAACATTGGCTTCTTTCTTCATTAAAGAATTATATGCGAATGAAAAAAGCCCTCCCACACACAAGGTGTAAGAGAGCTATTGGATGGCGTTTTCGAATGATTTATTAAGTTTACAGGTATGGCCATTGCTTATAGTTGGTTATTAGTCATTGGTCATACAGTAACAGGTAACTTGTCATTGGTTTCGTTTAAGTTAGCTCCAAAAAGCTAGTTTTGAAAACAGCACATCCAATTCGATATGAAGTCTCATCGACTCCATAACCTATTGTATACATTTCCTTATGATATGAAAAGCTCTGATTTATCGGACGTACTGTAAGTCGTTACTAAATAAATTACAAACTCTAATAACGAGCAAAAGCTCATGTTTGTTACAAATTTCCGAAAGAGTATCAGTGACATGTTGTAGAAAAATGTCAAAATTATTTCATGTTTGAATTCGTTTATTCCTGTACATACTTTTCCGATTCTTTATAGTCTTAACCTTGATATATAAGGCTTTATTGATTTTTAATAGATGTTTCCTTCGGTGCATTCGAGCGTATGTTTTAACTATTTTAATGTATAACAAAAAGTTTTTATTTTACCGAAATGTCGAAAAATGGCGAATGATAACTATGGTAATATACATACATTTTTGTAAGAATTGTAATAAGAGGATGTTAAATAGAAATTTAAGTATTTATTTTACTATAATTCTATTTCATTGAATCTAGTAAAGTATATTTTTATGGATATGCATTCGGAGGGAATAACGGTAATGAAAAAAGTTTTATTATTACTACTAGCAGTTATGCTAGTTGGATGTTCCGGAGAGGGAACAGAGAAGAAAAAAGAGGCAGATGTAAAAAAAGAAGATGTTGTAGAGAAAGAACCAGCTGAGGAAAAGAAAGTCGTTCCTGTAAAATTTGAAGAGGTTGATCCTGAATCAAAGGCTGCGGTAGAAAAGCTTGTTAAAAAATACAATGTCAGAGTTGATATATATAAACAGGATCCAGTAGACGGAATGGAAATAGCAAAAATTCCAGAACCAATAACTAGTGATCTGAATAAAGAGGAAAATATTTTCTCACAAGTCTTATTGGATACTGATTTTATAAAACATAAGGGTCATTATAAGATAGACGCTAGATATAATGAAGATAAAAAAATAATTGGATATTATATTTCTATAGAAGGAATCCCTGCAACTGAATTAAGTGAAGAGGGAGAAGAATGGGCAGAAGGAATCCTATCCTCTATGGCAATTGCTTGGGGACTAGGATTGGATATAGATAAATTTGACGAAGAAAGTGATATAGCTCTTGACGAGGAGAAACCTACTTATACATATACTGATCCTAATACTAAGACTAATGTAACTTTTCTTTTTGCTGATTGGGATTTAGGGAAATTTGAAATCAAATATGATTTAAGTAAGTAAAACAAAAAGCATCCAAAGCTGCACTCCAATTGATAAACTCAATTGGAGGTGCAGTTCAAAAAAGGATGCTTTTTTATTGCAGTATTTTACGATTTGATTAGAAATAACGAGAATCATCAAAGTTGATTTCAACACTATAATTCTTTGCATTGATAAGATTCGATAATTTATGTGCATCTTTTTCTAGTGTAATAGCACGTTCACGATACTCATCTGGCTCATACATAGCAATTTCATAAAGCATTGTAGTTTCACCATAACCCATGCGTACACTTTCTTTTTCATGCATACTAAACTCCTTGCAAAGCTCGATATCTGCGCGGAGTTGTGTAGCGAGTTCAATCGCTTCAACTAATGCTAGTTTTTCTCCTTTAAAGTCTACTGAGTTTTTTATATTTGCTTCATATACTAAACGATCTAATGTACGAACATCGAGACGTACTTGAGCCAATTCTGCTTCAATTACGTTCATTGCACGATTACTCGTTTTAGGTGCTTGTCCTTTTTCAACAGTTACAAAAGCGCTACGTTCTAATTCGCCAATAAGCTCCTGAACTTTTTTTCCTAAAATACTCTTTAGCTTAACTGCTTCTGCAAGATTAATTATGAATACACGTCCTTTTACAGTGTTGTAGATGGTGCTGCGTTTGTTAATAGGGCCATTTTATAATCGCCACCATGAACTTGGTTAAACATCTTACTAGCAGAGGTAAGAAGCTCTTTCGCATTTTCTTCTGATAATGATGGACGAAGGTAAAAAATATGTAGAGCCTCGGTCGTTTCCTCTGAAACAGACGTACGTTTAGAATCGACAAATGGTGACCCAAATGCTCCTTCAGCATCACAGCTATAAAGGATATTTTTTAATGCATTAAAACGACCATTTAAACCTTCATAGCCAGTATCCTCGTTGCCAAGTGCGATTTCTATATTTCCTTTTAGTTCAGCCATATCATATAAGCCTACTGGAATCTCATATTGGAGAGAGAAGAAATTATTTAAATCAACGCCTGAGTGAAGGGGTGTTAAATAATTTTGCTTACTAATTCGGCGCATTAAGCTTTCTGCTGAGTGACGATAGCGGTTTGGATCTGCACCAAGCTCTTTCCATAATTGTCGCCATTCTGCGATACCCTCACGTTGCGTTACAGGACGATCTTGCATTTCTAAAAAAAGGTTTTCCTGATACAATTGCATGCGGCCTTTAATCATTTGAGGGGATTCTGCGACGACAATTTTGGTATAATGAGTAATGCCGATTTTAAGCTTGGGATGTTGTGTCAATAGAGATTGATTAATTGAAATGTCCATAAAACATCACCTACTTTATCTATTTCTATTATTGTACCATGTAAGGAGTTGGGAATAAAATGAACATACATGACCTACAACGTGAATTTGTGGCGTATGCAATGTCCATTGGTGTAGACAAGATTGGCTTTACAACAGCAGCTCCATTTACAGAATTAAAAAATAGACTGCGTCGTCAGCAAGAGCTTGGCTATCAGTCTGGCTTTGAAGAAAGCGATGTTGAAAAACGTACCGAACCCCTACAATTGTTAGAGGGAGCAGAGAGCATTGTGGCGATCGCTGTAGCCTATCCGTCGCGTATGCAAAATGCACCTGTTGGCAAGAAGAGAGCAAGACGCGGGATTTTTTGCCGTGCTTCCTGGGGTGTCGATTATCATACAGCATTACGTGAGCGCTTGAAATTATTATCAGCCTGGCTTGAGGAACGTATAGAAGGTGCACGTATTGAATCAATGGTTGATACGGGGGCACTTGTGGATAGGGCAGTTGCAGACCGTGCTGGGATAGGCTGGAGCGGAAAAAACTGCTCGATTATTACACCTGAGTTCGGTTCATATGTATATTTAGGAGAGCTTATTACGAATATCCCTTTTGCGCCTGATAAGCCTATGGAGGATGAGTGCGGGGATTGCCGTTTATGTTTAGATGTTTGTCCAACAGGCGCGTTAATCGAGGGGGGACAACTAGACTCGCAACGTTGTATAGCCTTTTTAACGCAAACTAAGGGAATGCTACCTGATGAGTTTCGTACCCATATTGGTAATCGTTTGTATGGATGTGATACATGCCAGACTGTATGCCCAAAGAATAAAGGCAAAATTAATTGGATGCATGAGGAATTTAAGCCTGATCCAGAGCTTGCAAAGCCATTACTTGTTCCACTTTTAACGATTTCAAATCGTGACTTTAAAGAAAAGTTTGGACATGTTTCAGGTTCATGGCGGGGGAAAAAGCCAATTCAACGCAATGCTATTTTGGCACTTGCACACTTTAAAGAAGAAGCTGCGGTACCAGATTTAATAGCACTTCTTGAAAAGGATGAACGACCTGTTATTCGGGGAACAGCAGCATGGGCTTTAGGTAAGATAGGCGGGGAGCAGGCCCAATCTGCATTACTTGAGGCAAAAGTAAAAGAACGAGACGAGGAAGTACTCGTTGAAATTGATAAAGGTTTACAATTTTTTAGTTAAGGAAGTGTACCGTTATGCCATTGCATATCGTTTTATATCAACCAGAAATTCCAGCGAATACAGGAAATATTGCACGTACATGTGCTGGAACAAATACTTCATTACATTTAATCCGTCCACTTGGCTTTTCCACGGACGATAAAATGCTAAAACGTGCTGGTTTAGATTACTGGCATAGTGTAAATGTCGTATACCACGATTCACTAGAGGATTTTTTAGAGGCATCCGAAAATGGTGACGTTTATTTAATTGAGACATATAGTGAAGAGCCCTTTACGACACATGATTTTAGTGATAAAGATCGTGATATTTACTTTATGTTTGGAAAAGAAACGACCGGCCTGCCAAAGGATTTTGCGTATGAGCGTCGTGATATGTGCTTACGTATTCCTCAGAGTGAGCATGTTCGTTCACTCAATCTATCGAATACAGCAGCCATTGTTATTTATGAAGCGTTGCGTCAACAAGGATATCCAGGATTACATTAAAAAAGGCAGTTCTCTCATAGAGGAGAACTGCTTTTTTTCGTAAAAATGAATCCAAAAGTGCCGGAAACATCACTTTTTAAAATTTTAATAAAACAACGATACCTGATGGGTCCTCTGTTTGGAAACCTCCATCTATATCAGTAACAGGTGCACCAATTGCACGAAGATTTTCTTTCATTGTTGCTGCTTGCTCTTCATTATCTAGACGCAGTGAAAATGTTTGTAAGCCAACCTGATTTTCACCAAGCTTTGGTGCGTTTTCAGAGTGCCAAGTGTTTAAACCGATATGATGGTGATAGCGGCCAGTTGAGATGAATAAAGCTTGTGCGCCATAGCGAGTGACAATCTCAAATCCTAATCCATTTGTATAAAATTCCTCTGCGGCAGCTAAATTAGATACTGATAAATGAATATGCCCCATAACCGTATCAGCTGGAAGGCCACCCCATCTACCATCGCCTTCCTCTAATATAGAATGGATTTTAAGAGGTTCAGTCACCATATGTACTTGGTCGAAATGCCAAGTCCATTCATTTTCAGGACGATCCGCATAAACCTCAATACCATTATTATCAGGATCATTTAAATAAAGTGCTTCACTGACATCATGGTCAGATGCTCCGAAGTACACGCCGTTGTTATGGAAATGAGTAATGATATTTGCTAAATCACGACGAGTAGGCAATAAAATTGCAAAATGATAAAGTCCAGTTGTTAAGCTCGTTTTTTCTTCTACTGTTTCAGGTTGGACGATTGTCAGTAAAGCTGTTTTACCATCAGCTGTTAAAGTTGCTCTATGTGACTCCTGATGTAAAACTTTAAAACCAATCACCTCCTGATAAAAAGTTAATGAACGTTGTAAATCACTCACTTTAATTTCAACATTTGTGACATATGTGTTAGGTTTTTCATGAAAATGCATAGCCAATTACCTCCAAATAAAAGTTATTATTAATTATCAACTTACTTTATGTAAGTAAGTTTATTTTATAAAGTATAGAAAGTCAAGTAATTATATTGTTTCAAAAAATATGAGAAATAACTAAAGCGGCTATAGGACGCCCCAGGAAAAGCACTCAGTCGGAAATAGAAATCAACTCCTCGCTTTGCCTATGAGCGCAACTTTATTTAATATGACAACTTATTTTCTTTGCGGTAGTAGTTTTACAAAAACAAAAAAATCACTAAGCACATACTTACGCTTAGTGATTTTCTTGAGGTATTATTTTTCTGATCTGTAATCGCCTTCGTAACCAGCAGTGAAAATAGCAGTTAAGAATGCTACAGTTACACCAATAATTAATAATAAACTCATGGAAGTACCCTCCTCATGTTTATAAAGACATCTCTTTTTAGTATAGCCTATCTACTATAAAAATGAAACGACGTAGCGGAATAAAATATGTCAGAAATGGTTCGGAAATAACTATTTAGGGAAAACTATAAGAGAGGTGATGATAATGGAAAAAAAGGTTCCAAACATAGAAAACGGTACAATGGCTAGAAATTTTAAAGATTTACAGGATTTGGGGAAGCAGATGGAGCATTTACGTGACGGTCAAGAGCTTATAGAAGACGATCGAATTCCAGACCCTATCCAAGTGGATGATTATGAAGAGAAAGCAGAAGAACAATAAGTAATTCCCCCGGAAACTTTCCTTATGTTTCTTAAAACCAATTTTTTGTATAATGGAACTAGGAAAAGAAAGGGGTTGTTATTCTTGAATTTACAATCAACAAAAACATTAACAAACGGTGTGGAAATGCCTCGCTTTGGCTTAGGTGTTTATAAAATGACAGAGCGTGATGAGACTTTGCAGGCTATTGATAAAGCTCTTAAATATGGCTACCGAGCTATAGATACTGCTTCGCTTTATGGTAATGAGGCTGAGGTGGGTGAAGCTATTCGTCATTCAGGCGTTAAACGTGAGGATATTTTTGTGACGACAAAGGTTTGGAATAATGACCAAGGTTATGATGAAACATTACGAGCTTTTGAAGTATCTTTGAAAAAGTTAAATATGGACTATTTAGATTTATATTTAACGCATTGGGCAGTTCCAGAAACATTTGAAGAGACGTATAGAGCAATTGAGCGTTTATATGATGAAAAACTAATTCGTGCAACAGGAGTCTCAAATCACCATGAGCACCATTTACAAAAGCTGTTAGCTAAAGCAAATATTGCACCAATGGTCAATCAAGTAGAGGTGCATCCATATTTACAGCAAGATGCATTAAGAGCATATTGTAACGAGCATGGAATTGCTGTTACAGCATGGTCTCCATTAGGTCGCGGTGGTGTGCTTGATAATCCAATGATTATGGAAATTGGTCGCGAAATAGGGAAGACAGCTGCTCAAGTAGTGCTGCGCTGGCATTTACAAAATGATACACTTATTATTCCAAAGTCTGTGACACCAAGTCGTATTGAGGAAAACGCACAGATTTTTGATTTTGAATTAACATTAGCACAAATGGATAAAATAGCTACAGTAAATCGCAATGAACGATTTGGGCAAGACCCAGATAACTTTAAATTTAATTTTTAGTGCAATAGAAATCCCGCTCTCTAATTTGAGATGCGGGATTTTCTAATGTATTATTTAGATTCTTTTACAAAAGGAACGTAGTTAGAAAGCATTTTTGCCATATGTGCACGTGTAGCGTTGTTACCAGGCATAAATTTACCGTTTGCGCCGCTAACAATCTTTAAGTCTTTCAGAAGTGCGATAGCATCTTGTGTTTCAGCGTCGTATTTAGAAATATCACTGAAATCAGCTTTTAAACCTGTTTTTGCGTCATGTTGTAAGTTATAGGCACGAGCGAACATTAATGCAAGTTGAGCACGAGTTACTTTTGCATTAGGATTGAATTTACTACCATTCACACCTTTTACAATTCCAGCTTCAGCAAGTGCTATAATTTCTTTTTGTGTTTCAGCATTTACATTAGCAATATCCGAGAATGTTGCTTGCCCTTTAGCTTCAAGCTTTAAGGCACGTGAGATAAATGATGCAGCTTGAGCACGAGTTAAGTTTGCGTTTGGAGAATAAATTGTTGCAGAAGTACCGTTTGTTAAATCACGGTAATAAAGGTCGCGAACATAGCCTTCTGTTTCTGATCCTTTTACGATATCTGTAAATGGAACTGATGCAATAATACGTCCTTCTACTTTTGCATCAACTTTTTTCAGTGTATTTAAGTGCTCGATAAACATTTCATAGTCAATTGTACCAGGTTCACTTACACGGCCGTCTTCATAAACTTTTTTCAGTGTATCATAGCCGTCTCCACCTTTAGCAGTAAAAGTGTTTGTTGCAGCTTTATAATAGGCTGCTTTATCTAGTTCTTTACCATTTAATTTAATAGATTTTATACGTTTACCAGCAGGTGCTTTTCCATCAAATTCTACTTGTAAACCTGAGAAGTGTAAGAAGCCACCAAACTCTTTAGGGAACTCTTTCACACTATGTTCAGCAATTTCATAGATTTCAGCACCTTTTAATTTTACGATGCCAAGTGCATTACCGAATGGCATGACTGTCATAACTTCGCCAACAGTGATATCTCCTGCATCAATACTTGCGCGGATACCACCACCATTTTGGAAAGCAAATTGTACTTCAGGGTCAATTTTTTTAGCACCAGCAAGCATACCATCAGTAATTAAGTTACCAAGGTTTGTTTCTCCAGCACGAACACCCCAAAGATTACGACCGCCATTTAGCGGTGAAACAGCTGTATTACCTGTTGATTGATTTAATATTTTCGAGATTTTCTCTTTATATGGAGCTAAAAGTGCTGTAGCTTCAGCGTCAGCTTCTACAGGCTTTTCTTTATCATTTAGAGCATGTAATTGACCGAAGTAGTCAACAACAGCACCGTTACTGTCGAATGTTAAGTCTAATTCACCTAAATTTTCGCTATATTGACCTGTTTGAACGATAATTGTAGGGTTCTTAAACGATGTTTCAGCTTTCACAGGCTTGTCTAATTTTGTATGTGTATGACCACCTACGATTACATCAATGCCTTCTACAGCTTTCGCTAGTAATTGATCATTATCCCATTCTACGGAGTCATCGAAGCCTATGTGAGTTAATGCAACAATTTTGTTAACACCTTGTTTTTCAAATTCTGCTACTGCTTTTTTCGCAGAATCGATATAATTCGCAAATTTCACGTTAGCAACGCTTGAAATCGAAGGTGTTTCTTCTGTTGTTAAACTGAAAATACCTACTTTTTCTCCGGCGATTTCTTTAATAATACCGTCATAAATTTTACCGTTTTCAAAGTCTTTAGTGACTGTTTTGAATTGTAAGCCGTCGAATAAAGAATCCTTTGAAAAGTCTAGGTTACTCCCCAATAATGGGAAATCAGCACCCTTAACGAATTTAGCAAGTGCAGCATGTCCTTCTGGGCTTGATCCTAAGTCGAACTCATGGTTACCAAAAGTCATGGCATCATAACCCATTAAGTTCATTAACTTCATATCAGCTTCTCCAGCAAATTCGTTAAAGTATAAAGTACCAGAGAAAACGTCACCAGCATCTAAAAGAAGTGAATTTGCATTTGCAGCACGAAGTTCTTTTACTTTTGTTGCACGCTTTGGAGCATCCTCAGCGTGTGCATGTGTGTCATTTGAGTGTAGAACTGTTAATTTGAAACCATCTTTCGTAGCAGTTGGTGTTGTTTCCGCTGCATGTGCGGCAAAACCGGGTGTAGCTAGTAAACTCGCAACTAGAGTTGTTGCTGCAATACTTTTAACCCATTTCATCAATAAATTCCCCCTTATATTAGTCAGATGACTGATATTTCACTCTAATTCTATCATGAAAGAAATCTATCGTCATTACCAATAATGGAAATGTATATTAAATTTGCTGTAAAAAATAGATGAATAAAATGTAAAATAATATATTTATACTTTTTTAGAATAATAAGGAAGTTATTTTGAAGTAAAGGCTCATTTCCATAACGGAAATCAACTTATATAAAAAAACTGCACCTCCGATTGTTAGCTGGAAGTGCAGTACAACAATTATTTCTCGTCCTTTACAACGATCTGCTTATTTAAAAATGGATGCTCGAATTCCAATTGAATAGCATGAAGCTCGTAATCATCACTTGCCGTTTCTCTTGCTCCATACATTGTATCCCCAATAATCGGATGACCAAGATGTGCTAAATGTACGCGAATTTGATGTGTTCTCCCTGTTTCAAGAATTAGATGAACAACACAAGAGCTTTTATAGCGAGCTACAACTTCATAGTGTGTAACTGCATGTTGTCCAGTTTTAGAAACGACACGTCTTGTTGCATGATGTCGGTCTTTCCCAATTGCTTCAGAAATTGTACCAGATGAAGAACGTAAATTACCTTGCACTTCTGCAGCGTATGTTCGAATAATTGATTTTTCCTCAATCATACGGTCAAAGATTGATTTAGCTAAGGGATGTTTTGCTACAAGTAACAAACCTTGTGTCCCTCTATCTAAACGATGCACATGCTCCGCATAAGTGCCGCCTTGCTGTTTAATATGGGCCATAACATGATTCATACAAGTATGAGTATCACGCTCATCATTTGGATGTGTCGACATGCCTTTTGGTTTAGAAACGATCAAACAATGGTCATCCTCATAGACGACATCAATTGCACAAACCGGTGTCGGTTGATAATTGGATGTCGGAATCGGGAATGTAAATTTTATGATTGTTCCTACTTGTAGTGGGTCTTTCCACTGAATAGGCTCTCCATCAACAGTTGTGATAGCTTTCGCCATTCTTAGTTCATGGACTAGCTTTTTGCCGAGTCGCCAATGATTGCGCAATAGGTCCTCGACTGTCAAATCATTCGTATTTATTTCATAGTGAAACATATATCTTCCTCCGTAGAAAAGACCGTATTCCAATTGTAGAACACGGTCTAGAAATTAATTTGCTGCTTTAGCAGCCTTCATTACATAGAAGCTTGCCCCTGCAATTAAAATAAATGCAGTTAACGCTAAAAATGGGATTGTGATAAAACCTAACCAGTTGATATATTGACCAGTACATGAAACAGGACCACAAGAAGGTGCGGTTTCAGCTAAAAAACTAAGCTTTTGAATACCATAATGATAAAGTGATATACTGCCTCCCATAATGGCAAAAACAGCAGTTGTTACAGCAATACGTGCATTTTTTTGGATAAAGGCAATCGTTGTCATAATGACAATTGGATACATGAAAATTCGTTGGTACCAGCACAATTTGCAAGGTTCATAATGACGGATTTCTGAAAAGTATAAGGAACCCAATGTTGCAACGACAGAGACAATCCAAATAAATAATAAGCCATTCTCTACTTTTTTAGACATATAAGTTCTCTCCTTAGTATAACCATGTACTTGTTCGATTATAGTTGTTCTAGTTTTATATGTAAATTAACTTACCCAAAATAAGGTATATTCTTATGAAAAATTTCAGTCTAAAGTATGAATGGCTTAGGCAGACGTTCCAGACTTTGAAATGTTATCATTAAATTAGCAATGCCAAAGAAGAGGTGTTTTTGTGAGGGAGAATGATCATTCCAATATTGGTATTTTAAAAGAGATTGCAGAGTTATTAAACGAAGAAACTGAAATTGTGTCGATGTTAAAAGGAGCACTTGTGAAATTTTTAAATGGCACAAATTTTGAAACAGGCTGGATTTTTTTTATCGATGAAAAAGGGCGATCAGAGCTTGTTGTCCATGTCAATTTACCAGAGGCTTTGGAGTATAAAAATTGTCATTATTTAAAAAAGGGAGGCTGTTGGTGTGTTTCCCGCTATCGTAATGAGGAATTAAAGAAAGCCTCTAATATTATTGAATGTCAACGTATCGAAAGTGCAATTGATGCAAATGTTGGTGACCATGAAGGCATCACACATCATGCAACGGTTCCGCTTCAATCAGGGCAAGAGCGTTTTGGTGTCCTAAATGTTGCTTCAAAGGATACCGTGCGTTTTTCAGAGGAAGAGCTAGCATTACTTGAATCGGTTGCATTTCAGATGGGATCGGCCATTAAGCGTATTTTACTGACAAAGCAGGAGCAGGAAATGGCACTTGTGAAGGAGCGCAATCGTCTAGCCCGAGATCTACACGATTCTGTCAATCAGCTACTTTTTTCGGTTACATTAACGGCGAGAGCTGGTATTGAAATGACAAACGAGTGTGATGTGAAGGAAACGTTTAAGGAAATTCAACACTTAACACAGGATGCCTTAACAGAAATGCGTGCTCTCATTTGGCAGCTCCGTCCAAAAGGATTAGAAAATGGTTTACTTGAAGCGATCAAAGTGTATGCTGAAATGCTTGGCTTAAAGCTTCATGTAACGGTCTCAGGTGTACTGCAATTCCCATCGCGTATCGAAGAAACATTATTTCGGGTAGCCCAAGAAGCACTTAATAATGTTCGTCGTCATGCCGGGGTTCTGGAGGCTGCACTTTATATTACGGTTACTTCTACAGATATTTTACTTGTTATTCGTGATGAAGGACGAGGCTTCGTCATCGATCATAACACGAAGCTACTTTCGATAGGCTTGCAATCCATAAAGGATCGTGCAAAATCAGTTGGTGGGAAAGCTGACTGGGTTAGTGAAATTGGCAAAGGAACAGAGCTGTTAATCCGCTTGCCATATTAGGGGGGGAAGAGTATGATACGTGTTTTAATCGCAGATGATCATCATGTAGTACGTCGGGGATTATTGTTTTTCTTAAAAACACAGAAAGATATTGAAGTTGTAGGAGAAGCAAAAAATGGACTAGAGGCAGTAGCATTAGCGGAAAGTATACAGCCAGATATTATACTCATGGACTTGGTAATGCCTGAAATGGATGGTATTCAGGCAACAAAGCGCATTAAAGCTAAGTTTCCGCAAATAGAAATTCTAATGCTGACAAGCTTTTCAGATCGTGATCATGTGGTACCAGCTATGGAGGCAGGAGCTGCAGGCTATCAGTTAAAAGATATTGAGCCTGATGAGTTGGTATTGTCCATTTGTCGTATTATGCGAGGAGAAAATACATTACATCCAGAAGCAACAACGACTCTAGAAATGGACCGTCAAGAATCGAAAAATGCACCTCATGTTTTAAATCCGCTAACACCTCGTGAACAGGATGTGCTTGCAGAGCTTACTAAAGGGAAAAGTAATCGAGAGATTGCGTCCTCTTTATTCGTGACAGAAAAAACAGTGAAAACTCATATTTCTAATATTTTTACGAAGCTACAGGTACAGGATCGTACTCAAGCGGCTCTTTATGCTGTGAAGCACGGACTGACAGAGGGTAGCGGTGTTTAAAAGATAATAAATGTAAACGGCGTGTTTCTACAAATTGTAGCAACTCGCCTTTTTTGTATAGGAAGGTGTGGAATGTGACTCGGGAAGCGCCGATGATAAGTACTTAGGTTGTTTTTTCTTATATTGTAAATATAATTGAATAAGGATTTGGAAGTTAAACGATGTAATTAGCAATGAGGGAATAGGGTTTAGAGTAAAGGAGTACAAGTATGAAATTAGAGCGGCTTTTAACGATGACGATGATTTTAATAAATCGTAAAAAGGTGACAGCCCAGGAGCTTGCCGATTTATTTAATGTGTCAGTGCGTACTATTTATCGAGATATTGAAACATTGAGCTGTGCAGGGGTTCCTGTTATTAGCCAGCAAGGTGTTCATGGTGGAATTAGTTTGATCGATGGCTATCGTGTTGATAAGCAAGTGTTGACGAAGGAGGAGCTTACATCACTTTCTATTGCCATTAAAAGTGCACTAACAACATACGAGGATTCACATGCCGAAGCAGTACTTGAAAAATTAACAGGTGTTGCGGATGAGGAAGTAAAACAATCGATTGATCAACTATTTATTGACCTTAGTCCTTGGGGACCAAATGTTATTTTCAAGGAACAAATTACTTTATTAAAGAAAGCAATTGAACGCGAGCATTGTGTAAGCTTTACGTATTCTACTACACATGGTCATATAACAAAGCGGTTATTAGAGCCGCATACTATAGTACAAAAGGGAAAAGTTTGGTATGTTTATGGCTATTGCACATTGAGAGAAGATTTTCGCTTATTTAAAATTTCAAGAATGAAGGATATACAAGAAGAGATGACGATTTTCCGGCGCAGGGAAGTCAACTTATCTGAACTCCCATGGGATAAAGAGTGGCACCATCCTCAAAATGTAGTAAACCTTACGTTATCTTTCGATTGTGCCATAACGACATTAGTAGAAGAATCATTTGGCGCTGAGCATGTAGATAGTGAAAGTTCTACTATCAACATTGCATTGCCTGAGGACGAATGGCTATACGGATTTCTTCTTAGCTTTGGCCATCGCCTAAAAGTTTTAGAACCACCTCATATACGTGAAATTGTATTAATGCGAGCAAAAGAAATTGTAGCGTTGTATAAATAAAATGAATTGATGACATACAGTTGTCAGGTTTCCTTTGTTATAGTCATTACAAACAGGACGAAGGGTGGATGTAATGATGCAAAGTTATTGTCAAAGCTGTGGAATGCCATTAGTGGATGAGGCATTATTTGGTACGGAAAAAGAAGGGAATAAAAGTGAGGACTATTGCACTTATTGTTATGAAGTAGGAGAGTTCAAACAGTCAAATTTAACAGTTGAAGAAATGATCGAAATTTGTGTCCCACATTTAAAGGAAGATGGTATGGCGGAAGAGGATGCACGCCAAATGTTGACGTCATTTTTACCAAGCTTAAAGAGATGGAGAAAGCATGATCTACAAGAACCAGTTGTGATGAATAAAAAATCATTTCAAATTGTAGGAATTTCAGCGCGAACAAGCAATGCAAATGAAATTACCGTTCAAGCAAAAATCCCACAATTATGGTCGGATTTTTATCAGCAAAATGTTGTAGGGCAGGTAGCTAATGCAGTAAATCAAGTAACGTATGGCTTGTATTCTGATTATGAAACGGATGTTAACGGAGAATATTCCATTACACTTGGGCTGGAAGTAGTTGCTGCCGACGAAATTCCTGAAGGTATGGTTGTAAAAACAGTGCCAGCTGCTAAATACTTAGTTTTCACTTCTGATAAAGGCCCATTTGAAGAAGTTGTCGTAAAAGCATGGCAGGATGTCTGGGCTTGGTTTGCAAGCTCAGATGTAGAGCGAACATACACAGGTGACTTTGAAATGTACGATGAACGATGTGCCAACCCTAAAGAAGCTCAGGTCGATATTTATATTGCCATTAAATAATATATACAAATTAAACCTCCTATCAATGATAAATAGGAGGTTTCTTTGTTTATATAGTCTCCAACCAATCAATTGGTAGGAGACTTGTCGTCATTTGCTAGAGGATTTACTTCTATTTCAGGCTCAATATGCACGAGTACCTGACAGAAGGGATTTTCAGAAGTAACGGTTTTTTCAATCTCTTCTGTGATTCGATGACTTTCAAAGACATTTAAGTAAGGATCAACAGTCACTGTTACGTCTATAAAATACATATTGCCGTGAGCCCGACCCTTAAAGTCCAAGAGCTCGATTACTCCGTCAACATTACGAATTAAAACGGATAATGTTTCAACTTCTTCAACATCAAAGGCATCTGTGAGGCTTTGAACTGCCTCCCAAAAGATTTCTACAGCTGTTTTAATAATAAGAAGTGCGACGAGTAGAGCTGTTATTGTATCGATAATGGGGAAGCCAAAAATAGCGCCAAAAATCCCAATTGCTGTACCGATACTAACAAGGGCATCTGAGCGATTATCATAGGCTGCAGCCTTAACAGCAGCGCTTTTTATTTTTTTGGATAGTGCCAAATTATAGCGATACACGATATACATCACAACTGCACTGCCGATTGCCACAAAGGCTGTTAATAATGATGGTGCTGTGCCAGTTGGCTCCCATAGACTTTTTAGCGAATTGATGAGTACTTGTAAGCCAACAATTAGCATAATAAACGAAGCAACAAGTGAAGCAACGGTTTCAGCACGTAAATGTCCGTATTGGTGATTAGAGTCAGGTGGCATTTGAGCAATCCGTAATCCAATTAATACCGCAATGGATGCGATAATATCAGTGGTATTGTTAAGTCCATCTGCTTTTAGTGCTTCTGATGTTCCGATGTAGCCAATCGTCAGTTTTAAAGAGCTTAATATTAGATACGTACCAATAGATAACCAGGCACCTTTTTCCCCTTGACGTAAATTTGTATAGAGCTCCATTTTGTTTCCTCCTAGCAAAACTTTATGGCATTATAAAACGACTCCCTTCTCGTGTAAGGGAGTCGTTTTTTGCGTAAATATTTATTTTACTTCAGTAGAAGCTCTTGCCATTATAGGCTGTGAGCAAAATATTAGTTTTATACTTGATTAAACAATCACGACATCAATCATACCACTGCAATTAACCTCTTTCAGCGGTTGTCCAAACATCCGCTGAAAGAGTGGAATTCAGGTTTTGTGTATGTACAAAGCCGAATCCAATGCGATTATGCCAATGCGTAATTGATTTTTAGTCATTTACTTCACCGTTGTCATTTGATAAATCACGTTCAGGTAATTTCAGAACTTCTAAGTATAAAATGTGGTGACCATCTAATTCTTTTGCGATAAATTCATAACCTTGTTCTTCAATACTGTCTCCTTCGACCGCATCAAAGCGTTTCGTCATGAACCAACCACCGATTGTATCAATATCATCATCTTCTATGTCAGTACCTAGCATATCATTAACACTTTCAACTAGCATCTTCGCATCTAAAATAAAGTGATTTTCTGCAATTTCCTGAACCTCTGGAATTTCATCTTCATCGAACTCATCTTGAATGTCGCCGACAATTTCCTCAATAATATCCTCAATCGTAACTAGACCAGATGTTCCGCCATATTCATCCATTAAAATGGCCATATGAATGCGTTCACGCTGTATTTTTAGTAATAATTCGTTAATTTGCGTTGTTTCCATTACGCGAATAATTGGCTGCATATAGTCAATCACTGGTTTATCGCCATTTGCTGGGTCTTTAATGTAGGCGGTTAATAAGTGCTTCATATTGACTAAGCCGATAATATGGTCTTTGTCACCATCGATAATTGGGTAACGGGTATATTGCTCAACGCCCATTAAATCGAAAACTTCTCTAATCGTAAGTTCTTTTTCAATGCCGACGATTTCAGTACGTGGGACCATGATTTCTTTTGCAAGACGATCAGAGAACTCAAAAATACTATTTACATATTCATATTCTGAAGTATTAATTTCTCCACCTTTTAAACTATCCGACAAAATCATACGTAACTCTTCTTCCGTATGGGCCACTTCTGATTCTGACATCATTTTCAAGCCGAAAAGGCCAGTTAAGCCACGTGCAGATCCGTTTAAAAGCTTAATGATTGGATACGTAATATTGTGGAATAATACTAATGGGCCAGCAAGGTTTAATGTTACAAATTCTGCTTTTTGGATGGCAAGTGTTTTTGGCGCCAATTCCCCTATTACTACATGCATAAACGTTACAATTGAGAATGCAAGTATAAATGAAAGGACAGTAGTAATACTTTCACTCAAATTTAGAAATTCAAACACTGGATTCAAGATAATTTTAAATGTAGGTTCACCAAGCCAACCTAGACCTAAAGCAGTGATCGTTATACCTAATTGACATGCAGATAAGTATTCATCTAAATCTGAAACTACACGTTTTGCATTTTTTGCTTTTTTATTGCCTTCTGCAAGCAATTGATCAATACGCGTAGTCCTTACTTTAACGATTGCAAATTCTGTTGCAACGAAAAATCCTGTCATTATTATTAGTAGGGCAAATGCCACCAACCTTATGGTTATTTCCATTATGTCTCCGTCCAAATAATTCCTTTGTTCCCGCCCGAATGAGGGAAGGAAGCAAAGTGTACACCTCCTATGATTTAAAAAATTGTTGAATGATTTAATCATAAAATATTTACATGCAAAACACAAATATTGACAACAACTTTTTTTAGTTAATTTTCTCATGAAATATAAAAAATATATAATTTCAAACACCAAAAGATTGAAAATAAAAATTTGTTATGCTAACTTTAAATGTAGCAAAGAAGATAGTTTGTTTAGAGAAAGAAGCATTTACATCTCATATAAAACGACACGTCAAAAATCTCAAGAGTGCATACTTGCGGATTTTTTTAAATGAATTATTTTTAATAGCAACAAAAACGGAGCCATCTCATGCAAATGAGGTGGCTTCTTTGTATTATAGAAAAATAAAATAGTCAAGGAAATCTATGTGGATGTTAATGCGAAATAGACTTATAAAAGTGACGAGGTTGTACATTTGTTGTTGCCACCGCTACGATAGCACTGCACTTTCGCATAATAAAACATTATCGTTGCTTCGTTTTATCATTATAAACTAGAGTGCCATGTGTGGAAATACATGCTTAGTAAAGAGGTTGATTGGAGTGGAGGCGGGGCGACTCCTTGGGGATCACAATCGAGGAACGAAGTCTAATAGCATCACATCCTGTGATAACGCCTTCGTGACCAACATCGTGCTGTTGCTGTTGCTGTCGCTGCGCTTTCGCACAAACAAAACCAAAACCTGCTGCCGCTACGTTGCACTCACGCTTTCGCGC
>NZ_JBEGDG010000036.1:0-34049 GCF_040183165.1 Lysinibacillus zambalensis | reverse complement strand
ACACGGAAGTTAAGCTCTTTAGCGCCGATGGTAGTTGGGGGCTTCCCCCTGTGAGAGTAGGACGTCGCTAGGCACCTGAAAAAGTCGAGGATTCATTCCTCGGCTTTTTTTATTTGCAGTTTTTTAGTAAATGTTCATCCAAACGATATTATTATGGCTCGCTCCTGCCAATTATGTAGTCTTCAGGCGATGAAAGTGGGGCGTAACACGTAATGTGTAGATGAATTTTTAATTTACCCAAATTTTTAGCGGTAATAACGACAATTCACAAATTGTTCAATGAAAACGTTTAGAATTTGAACAGTTTGTGAAGACCTTCACATTAGGCTTTATTTTTTTAAAAAAAGGAGTAGAATAGGAATCAGTAAGAAGTTGTTATAAAACAGTTTATCAAAAGTATCACATTTTAAGTGGTTGTTATAATACAAAAAAGTATATTTGAAGGGAGAATTTACAATGTGGGTTATTACAGTATTTGAGAAAAAGGACGTTCGTATTTTTGAATACACAAATAAAAATGAAGCAACAAAAGCTTTAGGCGGATTTAAGAAAAACGCAATTTTATCTTTCACAAAATAAGCTAACAAAAAAACTCGTAACCATGACAAATTTGGTTACGGGTTTTTATTATGTTGAAAAACAAAATGGTTAGAGATCTTGTTTGATTTCACGATCTTACCGCACTGTTACGCGGAATAAATTTATAAAAATTCTACACTATTGCTGATTGGAGTGGAAGACTACTCGACTCACGTGGGAAAGCGAGACAGGTGAGACCCTGAGGCAAACATGATGTTGGTCACGGAGGCATTGTCACAGGACGTGACGCATTTAGCCTTCGTTCCTTTAGCGGAGGAAGCGGCTCGACGCTCGTCCACAGAAAGCTTTGCTCTGTACGAAAGCGAAGCGAGTAGCCTGGAATGGAAATCACCCCTTCGATATGCCGAAGAGCCATTAAAGAGCCCCACATTCCAATGAAACTCAACACAGGCGTAATTAGGCCACTATGCTTAAAATAATTTTCAATGCCAATACATAGCATTTACTTGCTCTTTATTTTAAAGCGTATTATAATAAAGTTGTAAGTGGGACATAATTTTATATAGTGGGACGTAATTTAACCCACAACTATTAAAAAGGGAGTAGGTTAATATGTTATCTGTACCTGAGGCACAGCAAAGGCTACTTCCAGAAATGTATCCGCTTCTACAATCGAGATATCGTATTTTGCAAACAGTTCAGCTTATGCAGCCAATTGGGCGTCGTACACTTGCAGATTCACTTAAAATGACCGAACGCGAAATTCGTAAAGAAACGGATATTTTACGTGAGCAAGGGTTATTAGATTCTCAAAAGTCGGGTATGGTATGTACAGACGAAGGTGAAGCAGTTATTGATAAGCTACGAGCACTAGTTTATGAATGGTCTGGTCTGACACAGCTAGCTAAATTATTGGAAAACCATTTTGGCTTACAGCATGTAATTGTTGTTCCAGGTGATTACAATGAAGACGATACGATATTAACATTGCTTGGAAAAGAGGCAGCACAACAATTTATGGAAACTAGCTTTGATGGTCAAACAGTAGCTGTTACAGGTGGAAAGTCGGTTGCATCACTTGCACAATTTTTACATCCAGCTGATACACACAACATCACATTTGTTGCTGCTCGTGGTGGTATTGGACATGAAATGCGAATGCAAGCCAATACACTTGTCTCAACATTTGCCATGCAAATGAATGCACAGTATCGCACTTTGTTTTTACCGGAGCATTTAAGTGAGCAGGCCTATCAAGCAATGTTAACAGAGCCAATGGTAACTGAAATGATGAATTATTATGATCATGCAGATTGTGTAATCCATGGTATTGGCTCAGCAGAGGAAATGGCTGTTCGTCGCAATTCATCGCCTGAAGATTTACGGATACTCGAAGAAAAGGGTGCAGTTAGTGAAGCGTTTGGCTATTATTTCAATGCAGAAGGCGAAATTGTACATCGAATTCGAACAATCGGTATTCAGTTTGAGCAAGTTCAAAGAAGTAAGAAAATCATAGCAGTTGCTGCTGGTAAACAAAAAGTGAAGGCAATGCTATCGTACTTTAAGGTAGCACCAAAGCAAACCGTTTTTATAACGGATGAGGTAGCCGCAAAAGCGATTGCTGAAGGTTTACCTTCTTTATAAATGACTATGGAACTCGTATTTAAGCGGGTGTTAAAAACCCTTGAATGAGAATAAAGCCAATTGCGGATATTATATATGTCCGAGGCAAAAATAAATTATTTAAACAATATTGGAGGAATTGACAATGGCATTAAAATTAGCGATTAACGGATTTGGACGTATTGGACGATTAGTATTTCGTGAAGCTATGAAACACGATGAAATCGAAGTGGTTGCAGTAAATGATCTAACAGATGCAGGTCAACTTGCACACTTATTAACTTATGATTCAGTACACGGTATCTACGATGCTGATGTTTATGCAGAAGGCGATTCTTTCGTAGTAAATGGAAAGAAAATTAACGTGTATGCAGAAAAAGATCCTGCTAACTTACCTTGGGGCGAACTAGGCGTAGATGTAGTACTTGAATGTACAGGTAGATTCCGTTCGATGGAAGAAGTAGGAAAACATGTTCAAGCAGGTGCAAAAAAAGCTATCCTTTCAGCTCCAGCGAAGGGCGAAATGCCAACGTTTGTAATGGGTGTTAACCATGAAGATTATAACCCTGAAACAGATGATGTTATTTCAAACGCTTCTTGTACAACAAACTGTCTAGCACCAGTTGCAAAAATACTTGATGAAAAATTTGGTATTGAGCGTGGTATGATGACGACAATTCACTCATATACAAACGATCAACGTATCCTTGACTTCCCGCACTCTGATCCACGTCGCGCACGTGCTGGTGCAGTGTCAATGATTCCAACAACAACAGGGGCAGCAGTAGCAGTTTCAAAAGTATTACCTCAATTAAAAGGTAAATTAGACGGCTTCTCTATGCGTGTACCAACACCAAACGTGTCATGTGTTGACTTAGTAGTAGAGCTAAAATCAGAAGTAACAAAAGAATCCATTAATGCTGCATTAAAAGAAGCTTCAGAAAAAGAGCTTAAAGGTATTTTAGGATACAACGAGCTTCCATTAGTGTCAATTGACTACAATGGTAACCATAACTCTTCAACTGTAGATGGTCTTTCTACAATGGTATTAGAAAATAGTATGGTAAAGGTTCTAGCATGGTATGATAACGAAATTGGTTACTCTACTCGTTTAATGGACTTAGCTTTATATATCGCAGAAAAAGGATTTAACAATAAATAAGTGTCATAATTCGATAACTAAAGTAAAAAGTGTGACATAATACTGCTTTTTGCGCACAAAAAGTATAGCCTTTATAATATCTAACGGATATAATATACAAGGGTAATGGAGTAAGGGAAATTTACCCTTACTCCTTTTTTATACGTAATATAAATTCGACGTGCAGGTTATGCAATTGCAAGACATAGAACGTGACTTTTGCTACTATAAAGGCAAGTAAAGGGTACTCTCCAAAATGTGGGTTGATGTCCGTTCCGACCGGGCGGCTCCTTGAGTACATATTTTAACAAATGCCATGTCTAACTTTTGATGATAAGTCAGAGTATTTCATTAAATGTTTGGATGATACTAGCTGAAAAGGCTTGTTATAACTTTATGTGTTGATGGAACAATAAAACAGTTACGTGAATGATGTGAGGAGCCAAGATGGGTGAATCCAGGAATTTCATGACTAAAACTTTGAAGGGGGTTTCTTCATGTTAAATAAGAAGACGATGAAAGATATTGATGTAAAAGGGAAGCGCGTATTTGTACGTGTTGATTTTAATGTACCGATGGCAGATGGTGCGATTACTGACGAAACACGTATCCGAGCAGCAATCCCTACAATTGAATATTTAGTGGAGCAAGGTGCCAAAGTCATTTTAGCCTCTCATTTAGGACGTCCAAAGGGTGAAGTAAAAGAGGATATGCGCTTAACTGCAGTAGGTGTACGTTTAGCGGAATTAATGGGTAAGCCTGTTACTAAATTAGATGAGTCAATTGGTGATAAAGTAGAAGTTGCTGTTGCAAACATGCAAAATGGTGACATTATGTTACTTGAAAATGTGCGCTTCCACGCTGGTGAAGAAAAAAATGATGCTGCATTAGCAGAGCAATTTGCAAAATTAGCGGACGTTTACGTTAATGATGCGTTCGGCGCAGCTCACCGTGCACACGCGTCAACTGAAGGAATTGCTAAACATGTACCGGCAGTATCTGGTTTCCTTATGCAAAAGGAATTAGATGTGCTAGGTAAAGCATTATCTAAGCCAGAGCATCCATTTACAGCCATTATCGGTGGTGCCAAAGTAAAAGATAAAATCGGTGTAATTGAAAGCTTATTAGAAAAAGTGGATCACTTAATTATCGGTGGCGGTTTATCATTCACATTCATTAAAGCGCAAGGCTATGATATCGGTAAATCTTTATTAGAGGAAGATAAAATCGACTTAGCAAAATCCTTTATTGAAAAGGCAAAGGCAAAAGGCGTGCAATTACATATGCCAATCGATGCAGTTGTCGCAAACGAATTTTCTAAAGATGCTGAAACAAAAATTGTTGATGTAGACGCTATACCAGCAGATTGGATGGGCTTAGATATTGGTCCGAAAACGGCTGCTAAATATGCAGAGGTTATTAAAGATTCTAAATTAATCATTTGGAATGGACCAATGGGTGTCTTTGAAATGGATAAATTTGCGAATGGTACAAAAACTGTAGCTGAAGCTATGGCAACAACAACTGGTTATACAGTAATCGGTGGTGGGGATTCTGCAGCAGCAGTAGAAAAATTTGAAGTTGCCGATAAAATGGACCATATTTCTACAGGTGGCGGAGCATCACTTGAATTGATGGAAGGGAAAGAACTTCCGGGAATTGTGGCATTAAACGATAAGTAAAACGGAATAAAAAATATAGGAGGCAAAAACAATGCGCAAACCAATTATTGCAGGTAACTGGAAAATGTATAAAACATTTGAAGAGGCTATTCAGTTTGTCGATGCGGTACAGGACAAAATTCCTTCAAATGATAAAGTAGACGCTGTTGTTTGTGCACCAGCACTTTACCTACCTACGCTTGTCCAAGTTGCGAGTGAATCTGAGTTAGCTATTGGTGCACAAACGATGCACTATGAAAACGAAGGTGCCTTTACTGGAGAAGTTAGTCCAGCTCAGTTAGCAAGTGTGGAAGTAGACTATGTTATTTTAGGACATTCTGAACGACGTGAATATTATAACGAAACAGATGAAGCTATCAATAAAAAGGTTGCTGCAGCACTTGCACATAATATCGTACCAATTATTTGCTGTGGAGAAACGCTTGAGGAACGTGAAGCGGGAACTACTGAGCAAAAAGTTGCTCATCAAATTACAGCTGCACTTGCTGGATTTGAGGCACAAGAAGTAGAGCATATGGTAATCGCCTACGAGCCTATTTGGGCAATTGGTACAGGGAAAACAGCTACAGCAGAAGATGCTAACCAAGTATGCGGAGCAATTCGTGCAGTAATTAAGGAATTATATAATGCTGAAACGGCCGCTGCTGTACGTATTCAATATGGCGGTAGCGTAAAACCTGAAAACATTCAGGAATTATTATCAAAAGAGCATATCGATGGTGCTTTAGTTGGCGGTGCAAGCTTACAACCAGATTCATATTTAAAATTATTGGAGGCGGCAGCAAATGCCTAAAAAGCCAGTAGCATTAATTATTTTAGACGGCTTTGCATTCCGCGATGAAACGTTCGGAAATGCAGTAGCTCAGGCAAACAAACCTAATTTCGATCGTTTTTGGAATGAGTTTCCGCACTCAACATTAACGGCAGCAGGTGAAGCGGTGGGGTTACCCAATGGTCAAATGGGGAACTCTGAAGTTGGACACCTGAATATCGGTGCTGGACGTATTGTCTATCAAAGCTTAACACGCTTAAACAAATCAATTCGTGAAGGAGATTTCTTTACGAATCAAGCATTTTTGGATGCCATGGCACATGTGAAAGCACATCAATCTAAGCTTCATATTATGGGCTTACTATCAGATGGTGGCGTACATAGTCACTATGAGCATATGTTTGCACTATTAAAGCTTACAAAGCAACAAGGCTTAGACAAAGTCTTTGTACATGGTTTCTTAGATGGTCGTGATGTTGGACCGACAACAGCTTTAGACTATATTAAAGAAACTGAAAAACAAATGGAGGAAATTGGCGTAGGTCAATTCGCTTCTATTCATGGTCGTTATTATGCGATGGATCGTGATAAACGATGGGATCGAGTAGCCCTTACGTACAATGTACTAGTTGATGGTGTTGGTCAAACAGCTGATAGTGCAACAAGTGGTGTAGCTGAATCATATGAACGTGATGTAACAGATGAGTTTGTTATTCCATTTAGCGTTCAAGAGCATGGGGAAGCAGTGGCAACGATTGACGATAATGACGCAGTTATTTTCTTCAATTTCCGCCCTGACCGTGCGATTCAACTATCTAAAGTGTTTACAAATGATGAATTTGATGGCTTTGCAATATCAGCTAAACATCCAAAGAATTTAAAATTTGTATCTTTCACACATTATAGTGATGAAGTAAATGCACAAGTTGCGTATGAAAACGACAACTTGAAAAATACGATTGGTGAAGTGTTAGCTTCTAATGGTAAAACACAGCTTCGTATTGCAGAAACAGAAAAGTATCCACATGTTACATTCTTTATGAGTGGTGGTCGTGAGGATAAATTTGACGGGGAAGAACGTATTTTAATTGCATCTCCAAAGGTTGCAACATACGATTTAAAACCTGAAATGAGTGCTTATGAGGTAACAGAAGCATTGCTTGCAGAGATTGAGGCCGATAAATTTGATGGCATTATTCTTAATTTCGCTAACCCTGACATGGTTGGGCATAGCGGAATGTTGGAGCCAACAATCAAGGCCATTGAAACAGTCGATGAATGTCTTGGGAAAGTAGTAGATGCACTCCTTGCAAAAGGTGGCGCAGCTATTATTACAGCTGACCATGGGAACTCTGATGAAGTACTTACTTTAGAAGGGGCTCCGATGACAGCTCATACAACAAATCCTGTTCCAGTAATTGTGACAAAATCAAATTTAATGTTAAGAAATGGTGGCATTTTAGCCGATTTGGCGCCAACCATGTTAGAATTATTAGAGGTGTCACAACCTTCTGAAATGACAGGTCAATCATTAATTGAAAAAGAGGAGAATTAATTATGCCATTTATTACACAGATTTATGCGCGCGAAGTTTTAGACTCACGTGGGAACCCAACAGTAGAAGTTGAAGTATTTACAGAATCAGGCGCTTTTGGACGCTCTATCGTACCATCAGGTGCATCTACAGGTGAATATGAGGCAGTAGAATTACGCGACGGTGACAAATCACGTTACCTAGGCAAAGGTGTATTAAAAGCAGTTGAAAATGTAAACACAATTATTGCTCAAGAGCTAGAAGGTAACTACTCAGTTCTTGATCAAGTAGTCATCGACAAAGCTTTAATCGAGCTAGATGGCACAGAAAACAAAGGTAAGTTAGGTGCCAACGCTATTCTAGGTGTATCAATGGCAGTTGCACATGCTGCGGCAGATTATTTAGATGTACCTCTTTATCAATATCTTGGTGGATTTAACGCAAAACAACTACCAGTACCAATGATGAACATCATAAATGGTGGTGCTCACGCTGATAACAACGTAGACATTCAAGAATTCATGGTAATGCCTGTAGGGGCAGAATCATTCCGTCATGCATTACGTATGGGTGCTGAAATCTTCCACAACTTAAAAGCAGTACTTAAAGCGAAAGGCTATAATACAGCTGTAGGTGATGAAGGTGGTTTTGCACCAAACCTTGGTTCTAACGAAGAAGCAATTACTGTAATTTTAGAAGCAATCGAAAAAGCTGGCTATAAACCAGGTGAAGAAGTGAAACTTGCAATGGACGTTGCTTCATCTGAATTATTCAATAAAGAAGATGGCAAATATCACTTAGAGGGTGAAGGTGTTGTCAAAACTTCTGAAGAAATGGTTGACTGGTACGAAGAGTTAACTGCTAAATACCCAATCATCTCAATTGAAGATGGCTTAGACGAAAACGACTGGGCAGGACACAAATTATTAACAGACCGCATTGGCGCTCGCGTACAATTAGTAGGCGACGATCTATTCGTAACAAATACGAAAAAATTGGCGGCTGGTATTGAGCAAGGTGTTGGTAATGCAATCCTTATCAAAGTTAACCAAATCGGTACGTTAACAGAAACATTTGAAGCGATCGAAATGGCAAAACGCGCTGGTTATACAGCAGTAATTTCACACCGTTCTGGTGAATCTGAGGATGCAACAATTGCTGATATCGCAGTTGCTACAAACGCTGGCCAAATTAAAACAGGTGCTCCATCACGTACAGACCGTGTAGCTAAATACAACCAACTTCTTCGCATCGAAGATCAACTTGGTTCAACAGCTGAGTATCTTGGTTTAAACTCATTCTATAATTTAAAATAAGCTATTCTTTAGTAGCTTCACTAGTATCGCCTCAAAAGTATTTATTTACTTTTGGGGCGATTTTTTAGTTGCTTAGGCGGGTTATTGTATTGAGAGCAGCTTTTAGCAAAGTGCCCGGGTCCCTAAGAGAACCGCTCAGGCAGGATAAAATCCCGGCTCTTAATGCCCTTGAAATGGGGTTAAATTAATTAGATTCATTATGAATTTTTAATTTTAATAAATACACAAGATGGACATCATCTATCATTTTCTTTATTTCATTCTTGTCCTGCAAGTCATATGTTCGTAAAGAGTTTCCTTTTGATTCTCTGTAGACACCCAATACATAAGTTTCATTTAATTTTAATTTAACTGTTTCATCTCCAAATGCATAATACCATCCACTAACACTACTTTCAGTAGAAGGAATTTTGCCGATTTTTTGAGGGGTTGTTTTCATACCCGGCCCATAAAGAAAGGCAAAAGATTCATCATCAGTATTTATTATCCCAAACCCAATATGACCTTTTTCTACTTCGTTTGGACTTTGCCCATATGATAGTTTAGTTAATGAATTAGAATCCAACTTCCCATCTTTGTAACTTTCAACCCAAAGATCAACCCAATTTTTATCGGCATTATTTAATTTGAAATTAAAGTCGAATAAGATGCCTAAATTTAAATCTTTGAAAGTATTCACATATTTAGAATCAGTGTTAGTTGAAATAGTCGCTGATTCTGTGTCTTCTTTTTGATCAGTACAACCGGAAAGGAATAACAAGAATAATGTTGTTAGGATACTAAAAATAAAATACTTATTTCTCAAACAAATACCTCCATTTTTAATAAAATTACTGCCTTTAACAAAAATGACAACTATCTTTCTTATAGATTATTATACGACAAATATTGTAAAAAATTATTGTAATTCCTTTAATGGAATGAATGCACTTGTTGCGTTTATTTGGATGAGCTCGAGAGATTGGATTTACTCTTTTCTCAGTATGAGAGCTATGCAAGTGCAGTGGTTAGTCCGTTATTGTATATTAAATTCATAAGTGAAGCATAAGTTACAAAAAAGCTTAGGAAATGTGGAGAATACAATCCTGAAAGGAGAGGGAATTACGATGACAATTATTGAAACAGAACGACTTACCCTTCGCCTACAAACAACAGATGATGCGAGTTTTATACTTGAGCTAATGAATGAACCTTCATGGCTAGAGTTCATTGGTGATCGCGGTGTGAGAACCGTAGAGGATGCGCGTGAATATATAGTGAATGGAGCAATTCGCACGTATGAACAATTTGGCTTTTGTTTTTATTTAGTTGAAAGAAAAGAAGATCAAAGCCCGATAGGAATTTGTGGTTTTGTTAAAAGAGAGTCGCTAGAAGATGTGGACATTGGCTTTGCTTTTCTTCCTAAGTATTGGGGAAAAGGATACGCCTATGAAGCAGCATCAGCGACATTAGCATACGGTCTAGATACACTAGGGCTAAATCGTATAGTGGCCATCACAACTCAAGAAAACCACGCTTCAGCCAAACTACTCGAAAAAATAGGTTTGAAGTTTGAAAGAGTAGTCCAATTTTCCAATGATGCAGAAAAACTTAGACTGTTTTCGCTTGATAAATGAACAGAGTAGGGAGCGGGGGTATTAACTTTAATATAAAGGAAGTTAGTGCGAAAGCGAAGCGACAGCAACAAATGTTTTCTGTGCGAAAGCGAAGCGACAGCAACAAATGTTTTCTGTGCGAAAGCGAAGCGACAGCAACAAATGTTTTTTGTGCGAAAGCGAAGCGACAGCAACAAATGTTTTCTGTGCGAAAGCGAAGCGTCAGCAACAAAGCGCCAGTCGGAACGGAAATCAACCCCTTGTTTTGCCGAAGAATATGACACTTTTTAAGCACTAAACATTGGATGTGCTCTCAAAGATAATCTACATAAAAAAGACAGCCTATAGTGATTTAACACTGTAGACTGTCTCTATGTTCTATTGCTCTGCCCAGTATTTATCTAGCTCTTGGTCTAGATATACCCAGCCCTTCCATGCGATATGAATCGTATCCATAATGAAATAAGGATCATAATCATGGTCTGAGAAATCAACAAATGGAACATCATTATCAGTCAAGATCTGCTCCATTTTATCGTAATACTTTTGACGACGTTCCTCAGGATATTCCGTGTAGTCATACCAATGACCATTTACTGGAATAGAAACAAATAGTGGCTTTGCACCAGCGTCTTTTAAAACATCGATGACTAGCTGTAAATCCTCATATTCAGGTGAGGTTGTATAATCTTCATTTTTACGCATACCTTTAAACTTATTAATATTCGCGTTTTTAAGTCTTTTATAAAACTTGTTTTCAATCATTAAATCGTTGGATACACGTTTCTCGCCGTATTTCTCGGCGTTTTCCAGTTGTTGCTCAAATGTTTGGTCAACAACTAGCTTGTCATTATTTTTTAATTTATGCGGCTCTCGAGGGAATAAAGAGTAATACAAATCTTTTTTCTCTAAAAGTGCCTTTTGGACATGGCCTGCCATCATGGCAAGTCGTCCAATGATTGGTTTTTCTTTACCGCCAGATATTTTATATTCGTAAATTGTTTTTAGCAAATCATCACGATTGACAGTATCGAAGGCAAGAAGGCGTTCCATTCCTCGATTTCGAAGATCCTCGTCAATGTCCTTATTGTATGCTAAATCATAAGCATGCAACATCGAATAGTTAGGAGAAAAATGTAATTCATTCATTCCCTTTTTCGTAAACCATTGAGGAGAAATGATGAAGACAATTTTCTTATCCTTTAAATTTTCTTCCTGTGCAGCAAAATTTAAAAAGTGTGTAATAGACTGCATTCCACCACGCCCGACCATAAATGTCGTATACGGAGCATTTGTAGCTCGAGCATAGTTATAAGGGTGGAAAGGGTCAAAACGATTTAATTCAGAAGAGCCATATAAAGGCATAGTACTAGGCTCCTGCAACATCCGCTCTTGGAAATACATTCCTTGGAATACTAACGGAGACATACTCGTCTTTGCCTGCTCTACATCTTCATCTGAAATCCAAGCTTCTATCCAAGAATTAGGGAAGAATATAACGCCAGCAAAAAGAACAAAAGCAATTAATAATGATAGAAAGCCTTTCTTAATCATTGTCTTTCAGCTAATTCCGCTACAATACGATTTGGCGTGTTCCATTCCTCACGGTTGAAATCAGTAATTGGTACTGAAATATTAAAGCGGTTTTCAATTTCCACTAATAAATTAATTGTACCGAATGAATCAAGAAGACCTTCTTCAAATAAATCGATATCTGGATTTTCTAAAACGATTTCATCCTCACATAACTCTACTAGCATTTCTAAAACTTGTTGTTTATCCATTGTATAAATCTCCTTTATTGTTTAGGCTGCGTTAGAGCCTGTAATTAAAATAATGTTCCTGAGAAAATATAGAAACCAAAGCAAACGGCATTAAAAGTAATAAATACGCCAATTGCATGAGTCCATTTATTTTTTGGCCAAAGCTTACGCTTTTTATTCCAACGTTCAAATTTATCGAAGCTGATAATTAACAGGGCATGGTAGAGACCATAGACAACAAAGTGCAATTCTAATCCGTGCCAAATCCCCATTAAAAAGAACAGTAAAAAGAAGCCGATATAAGAAATTGTATATTTGTTTTTAATCCATTTTTTCTTTGTCATCCAAAGTACGAAACGCATATAAACATAATCTCTGAACCAGAAGGAAAGACTCATATGCCAACGGTTCCAAAAGTCTTTAATATTGCGACTCGAGAATGGACGGTTAAAGTTAATAGGCGTTTGAACACCCATAATGCGACTGACACCAACGGCAAACGCACTATAACCCGCAAAATCGAAAAATAAATAAAAACTATACATATACATATACGCTATTTGCCCTTGGAAAGGTGTCAAATAGTTATACGTTTGGCTTGGTAAATAAATAAGTGTGTAATTGTAGATTAAATAAGCCAAAATAAACTTATATAAAAAGCCTACAAATATATAATTGATCCCGCTTAACAGCAACTTTTGATAGTCTTGCCCAGACGGCGCTGTGTGCATATCTTTATAAAAGCGTCTCCAACGATCAATAGGTCCTGATGATACTGTTGGGAAGAACAGTAAGAAATAGGCAAGCTCAACTGGTGAAATTTTATCTTTAATTAAGCCATCTCGCGTTTCTAAAATCATCTGTACGGATTTAAAGGTAATATAGGATACCCCTAAGAATCCAAATAAATTCTGAAGGCCAAGCATTGGCAGAACCTTCACAAGCACAAGTGGCAAAATGGACAGTAGTACAGCAATGACGAATACGGAAGTATTATTCTTCTGTAAGCGATATTTTTGGTAACCGATTATTAATAATAACTGAAATACTGTAAACAGTATAAGAGAAATGGAACCGTTAAGGGAGCTACCAAAAATAAGAGCTAAAACGACGATCGAAATAACGATATTATAACCTTTAGCTGATTTCCCGCGCAGTCCTAAAATAATTGTTGGCAGTAACAAAATACCAATGATGATGAAAAAAACTATATTTCCATAAGGCGTCATACTGTTTCCATAACCGCCAATCCTTTACGATCAACTTTACCGTTTGTATTTAAAGGTAAAGTGTCAATGTATTTGAATGTTTTCGGAATCATATAGGATGGTAAATACTCCGATAATAATGCTTTAAGCTGCTTCGTCATTTTGAAGGCAGAGTCCGTCAATGGTTCGCGAAGCACAATATACGCACTTAATGATACAATCTCACCATTTTTTGAAACAGGTATAATAACACAGCTAGATACAGGTGGAAGATTGCCCATTTGTTTTTCAATTTCCTCAATCTCTAAACGATAACCGTGTAGCTTCACCTGGAAATCTTTTCGTCCAGAGAAGAACAAATAGCCATCTTTTTCATAACCAACGTCTCCAGTTTTATAAATACGTTGATCTCCTATTGTCGGAAACGCTTTAAGTGTTAAATCAGGCGCACCAAGATAACCTGCACTTACAGTCGGTCCAGAAATAATAATCTCGCTATCTTCTAACAAGGATAGATTAGGCTCAGATATAGGGGCGATTGGTAATTGGTCAAACTGCTCCAAAAGCTCCTTCGTTACTTCCACATAAGAAACGGCAACAGTTGTTTCTGTAGGACCGTATAAATTATAAATAGAAGCTTGAGGGAAACGCTGCATTAATTCCGTAGCTACAGATACTGGTAACACTTCTCCGCAGAATAAAAATGTATCTAAAGAAGGCATTAGCGCTTGATCCCACTCTTTGTTCATTAAACAGATCTTCGCGAAGGAAGGTGTGGAAGTCCAAACGCGAACATTAGATGAAGCTAATGACTCAAATAACGCTTTTGGATTAGCAATTTGCTCTTGCTTAATCGCGTAAAGTGTTTGCCCGCTAACTAGTGCAGGATATAAATCCATTACAGATAAATCGAAGGAATAAGGCGCTTGATTTAGAAACACTCCAGATTCCTGTAAAGGGAAATGTTCATGCATCCAAGCGACAAAATGCGCTAAATTATCAGCTGTAATTTGAACACCTTTTGGTTTACCAGTAGAACCAGATGTGTAAATAATATAATAAATTTCTTGATTCTTAACCCATGTTGAAGGCTCAGTCGAAATGCTAGTAGGTTGAGCTACTAAATCACTTACTTCTACTACAGGGACATGTACGTTTAAGCTTAACGTTTCAGTTTTTAGTAGCAAGCAAGCCTCAGAAGCTTCTATTATAATTTGTAACCTTTCAGACGGTGTAGAAGAGTCAACAGGTACGTACGGATGACCCGCCTTTACAGCACCTAAAAAGGCAACGATTTGTAAAGGTGACATATGCCCGTAGACGACGATAGGTTGTTGTCTTTTTAAATCAAGAGCCATTAAATATTGTGCTACACAATCAGACAGATGCCAAAGCTCACCAAACGTTAAGGAATCACTGTCGGTTTGATAGGCAGTGCGATGTGGATGCTGTTGTGCCACTTTTTGAATGGCCTCTAAAATACTTAACATAGTTTATATCTCCTTTTCTTAAAATTCCGTATATATAAATGGTCCTGCGTTCATATCATGGAAGCCATGAATAAGAAACAAGAGCACTAAAATCATGAAATAAAATAACGTAAAGCCTATAAAACGAAAAAGCTCATTATTTTTAATGGATTGCATTAGTCCACCTCCAATTAAAAAAAAAAGATTATAACTTTGTAAATATACTAAATAAATTGATATTTTTTCAAGTTATTTCTAAATTATTTTTACCTAATTAAATTTTTAACACTGTTTTGACGGAATGTAGAGGAAAATGTTGCTCATTTTCTGTTTATTCATAAAATCATAAGATTAATTTAAGGTAATCTTAAGGTTTTGAAAAACATCACTATTATTATGGTAAGAAAGTGATTTTTTTAATTCATCGCAACTTGAATTTTTCTCAACGTGATCCTTATTCATTATCGCTGTTTTTCCGCTTCATTGGTACTTAAGAAATCCTTAAATTTCATGACAGAACATTCGAAAAATTCATGTTCAACCTATTAGTATCAATTTCCAACAGAAGACTCCCAACTAATGAGTAAGCCGGAGATGAATGTCGGTTGGCGACAATCAAAACGAAAGTGGGAGATGTTCAATTCGTTACTTTAAGCATAATCAATGAAAGTAAAATCAAAGTAAATTCGATGAAAAATCTCAGTATAAAATTTGAAGAGATATAAAGGGATTAACGAAAAACGAAGCCACAAACCAAACATATGAAGAATCAAGAATCTTACGAAGACTGTTGCAAAGTCATATTTGAGCAAAAAGAAAAGCGCCATCATCAGTTGATCATCTCAACTATGATAGCACCTGTGTTGTTGTCCCTTTTTTTCGGGCAGTAATTTATCTGTATCAAAGCATTTCGCCTCAAAAAAAATATATAGAAACTGCCCGTAAAAGCCCGATTGGTAAAGACTAATAATCAGTGGTGGATAAGAACCCACCACTGATTAAAGTTTCACTATTTAAGAAGCTTTAATACTTCTTTTGAAACGTAAAAGTCAGTGCCATTGTAGACATTGATTGTGTCAAACGTATGCGTTTTAGCGGTTTTGTCTTGTTCGTATATTACTGTGTTCTTATTAACTGGGATTGTGATGGTTACATTCTTTTTTTGTGCAATAAACTTAGGGTTTTCTTTATCACTTAAGTCAATTTTAGAAGTGTAGCCTTTTTCTGTGAACGCTTTTGTTGCTGGTATATATAAATCATCTGAAAGCTTATTTAAATTGAAGCCCATAAACTTTGCCATCGTATGTGCTAAATCCGTATTTTCGACAAGGCCGGTAATTTTAGATGGTCCGAATGAGTATAAGAATACATCCTCACCCGTGTGCCCACCAGTTGTATAACCGATATTGGCGCGATTCGCGAGCATTTTCACCATTTCTTTGCCCAGATCTTTAGTCGATTTTAAAGTTGCAAGTTCATTCTCAGATAGATTATCTAAGCCATAAAGTGCAGCGACTTCTACAATATTTGATTTGTCTTCTTTTAATTGGCTCAATGCACCTTCAACTGTCATTTTAGCCTTCTTCAGAGGATCAATATAAGCAGAGACAGGTGTGTAGGAATAAGTACTTGTCGTGTTTACATTACCCATTGTAATCCCACTATTGCCGTGGTCTGTAACAGCAATGACCATTGTATTGCCATCTTTTTTTGCAAAATCAACGGCTTCTTTAACTGCAGCATCAAACGATAAAATATCGCTAATGATGCCGATTGTGTCATTTGCGTGTGCCGCCCAGTCCACCTTACTGCCTTCTACAAATAAGAAGAAACCATCTTCATCCTTTTTAAGCGTATGAATAGCTTTATTTGTCATCTCAGCAAGTGTAGGCTCAGATGCTCTTGTTGTAGCACGATCTAAATCGTAGGCAAGATCACTTGGAGCAAAGCTTCCCCAAATTTTTGACGATTTACTTTTGAGGAGCTCATCACGCGTTTTAACGATGTCATAATTTTTTTCTTTTAAGACATCCACTAAATGCTCTCCATCTTTACGAGCATTTTTAGTAGTACCTGGCGCAAGAGACTCTAAGCCACCGCCTAATACGACATCTATGTTTTGATAAACTTGCTGTTCAGCAATGTCATCGTATTGGCTTCTATTTTTCACATGTGCAGAAAAGCCAGCTGGAGTAGCATGTTGAATTTCTGAAGTAGAAATCAATCCTGTTGCCTTGCCTTGTTGCTTAGCCCCTTCCAATACATTGGCTACAGGTTTATAAGCATCTTCTTTAGCAATTGGCTCTAGCCCTGGCGAATTAATAACGGCTGGTAGCACACCTACAAATTTATCGTTTGATTTATGACCAGTTGCTAACGCAGTAGCGGCAGGGGCTGAGTCAGTAATGGCTGAATCGGCAGAATATGTACGTACTGCCCCTGATAAAATTTCATCCATAGCCAAGCTTTGCCCTTTGTACCAACGAGAAAGGGTAACGGCATTATTACTACTACCATCCATCACGAGCATTATCACATTTGTTGGCTTCTTTACTGGGGCTGCTTGTACTTGCGGCTGAGCGATACTAATTGACGATAAAGCAATAGCACTTGCTAAAAATAATGAACTCCATTTTTTTGAGTATTTCATGATTTTCCTCCTTTTGGTCAATTCACAAGTAAGTGTAAAGGAAGTTTGTAAAGGTATGATTAATAAATTGTTATGGGATTGTATGGATATTGTTAAAGATGGGTCCGATAACTAAAACGTGCGGTTGCTTTCCGTTCCGACTGGGCGCTTTCCTGGGGGCGTCCGATGAGCCGCTTCACTCGCTTTGCTCGCTCCAGGGTCTCATCTGCGACGCTGATCCCCAAGGAGTCGCCCATTCTCCACTCCAATCAACTTTTACGCATGATATTTGGTGTAACAAAATGTAATCCCTAATTTGTGATGAGCTAACGACTAAAAGGGGAAAATAGAATCTGCTTACTATCCACTGGTTGATGGAAGCTTGCAGATTCTAGAATTCGCTATAAAGTTTGTGAATGTTTTTCACCGTCAATGGTTTCGTAAAATAATACCCCTTTATCATCAACGAACAAGTTTAAAACCTCTTCCTCTAATAACACTTCTTCTGAACCATCGTTAATAAATATTTTCGTTAAAAAGCCGGCATTATCATAATCACTGCAATAAATAGCATCGTCAAAAGCCGCCAAGTAATAGCAGGCTGTTTCTGTAACTTGCCTATTTTGCTTTGTTGCTAAGTCATAGGCGTATACCATGTCATCGTCCAAGCTATTATAATAAATAACATTTCCAATAGTATCTGCGTACCACATATCATGCATGAAATCGTACGTGTTGCTTGTAGCAGCAAAATAGTTTTCATTTGCCCATACATGGTCTTCACTTAGTTTCTCGTCATTCACTAAAAAATATGCGTAGGAAATAGCATAAGGTTCAATAGGCGTGATATCATTCCAAGTCGTATCAATATGATACCAATCCCCATTAACACTGACTAAATTCCAAGCGTGAAGCTGATTATCGCTATAGCCATATACATATTTAGCATCAAGACCTGCCGCTAAAAATAAACGATAGGCTAATAATGCATAAGCTTGACAAACACCAGTTTCTTCACTAATTAATTCATAAACCGCTTGCCCTTGTGAATCACCTTTATCCGTATAAGTGGCTAGTTGTACAACAAAGTCATTAACGGCTTTAGCACGATGGAAATCATCCATGTCATCTGTAATAAACTTCTTAGCAAAGTCCTGAACATAAGCATCAACTTTCTTTTCCTTCTTCGCATCTGTGATATATGTAAAGTCAAACTCTACCTCGTAACCATTATCGACTTCCCATGCTTCCCAGCCGTACTCTCCGATATAGCCCGTTGTATAAGGATTAACAAAATTAAGTATGTTATAAAGGTCATTTAGTTGTTCTTCAAATGTATCCCAATCTAATTTTCCACTATACATGACCGTAAAGTTTGGGTCGAACGTTGAAATATGTTTTTCAATTTTTTTTGAAAACTGCAGCATAGCAGGATCTTCCTGGAATAGTGTTGTTGAAAAAAGGTCTTCCGCAGAAAACTCAGCTGATGGGGCTTTACTAGCAAGCTCCTTAGGATCCATTGAGTCCTCTTCTTCTGACTCAAGCTCGTCTTGTAGTAGTACTTCGGCGGCCTTGATTGCAGCTGAGCAAGCACTAAGCGTGCTTAATATAATAAGTAAAAAAATCAGCAATATACTCTTTTTCATAATTCCTCCCATTATTATTGTATTTTTGGGCATCACTAAAACGTGGATTGATTTCGATTCCAACTGGGGGCGTCGGATGAACGATGAACCGCTTGAGGCAACGAATGTTTTCTGTGCGAAAGCGTAGTGTTAACGTAGCGACAGCCACACGAGGTCGGTCACGAAGGCATAGCACAGGACGTGATGCTTTTATATTACTGACCTCCAAGTAGTTGCCCAGTTCACAATAACTACCTTAAAAAATGGATATCTTCCTAGATTTTAGAGATGACTTCTTTTTTACTATTATAGGGTAATATGGTAGGAGTGTGGCGTGCTATATTTTGGAAAAACTAACCGATATAGGGGTAATAAGGACAATTATTAATCTCAGTTTGTCAAGAGAACCTTTTTTTGTTATAATGTGATATGTTGTGATGTTCGAAGTTCGGGAGGTGCAGTGAATGCATACAGTAGTATTAGTTTCATTAGTTATCGTTTCAATAGCGTTGATCGTTGCAGTATTACTTCAATCTAGTAAAAGTGCAGGCTTGTCAGGTGCCATCTCGGGTGGAGCTGAACAACTATTCGGAAAGCAAAAAGCACGCGGTATGGATCTAATCCTTCACCGTACAACAATTGTGTTAGCAATATTATTCTTTGTTCTAGCAATTGCTATTACAAAAATCTAATAGTTGAAGATATTTCGCCTAACCTTACTGGTTGGGCGTTTTCTTTTATAGTCCTAACTATTTGAACGTCGATACATACATTGTTAGGACAGTAAAGTGAATACCCGCACGGAGTAGGGTGAATACCCGCGGAAGCAAGGTGAATACCCGCGGAAGCAGGTGAAATACCCGCGGAAGCAGGGAGAATACTCGCGGAAGCAGAGTGAATACCCGCGAAAGCAGGGTGAATACCCGCGAAGCAAGGTGATACCCGCGGAAGCAGGTGAAATACCCGCGAAAGCAAGGCGAATACCCGCGGAAGCAAGGCGAATACCCGCTGAAGCAGGTGAAATACCCGCGGAAGCAGGTCGAATACCCGCGGAAGCAGGTCGAATACCCGCGGAAGCAGGTGAAATACCCGCGGAAGCAGGGTGAATACCCGCGGAAGCAAGGAGAATACCCGCGAAAGCAAAGAAAATCCTCGCGATTCACGAAATCCTCCGCACGTTTGCCGAGGATTCCCATATAGCAATAGAAGAAAGCGATCCCCAAGCTTTTGAGGAAGCTTCAGTATGGCTATAATAAGAATAAGTATGTATTTGGATGAAGGAGAGCTCGACATGAAAAAATCGTTATCACAGCCTTTTTTCTTTCAAGCAGGACCTCGAGCAGTTTTATTATTGCATGGGTTTACGGGAAGCTCGGCGGATGTGCGCATGCTTGGTAGATTTTTAGAGAAAAAAGGGTATACTACATTAGCGCCTCATTATAAAGGTCACGGTGTGGAACCTGAGGAACTTATTACAACAGGTCCTGCTGATTGGTGGCAGGATGTCGTAGCCGCATACAAACAGTTACAGGATGCGGGCTATGAGGAAATTGCTGTTGCTGGCTTGTCATTGGGTGGTGTCATGGCTTTAAACGTTGCGCTTAATAACCCAGTTAAAGGTATTGTGACAATGTGTGCGCCAATGACGATGCGTACAACGGATATTATGTTTGAAGGTGTCCTGAAATATGCAAGGGACTACAAAAAGTTCCAAGGTAAAGCTGAGGAGCAAATTGAAGCTGAGGTTGCGTTAATTGCTGAAAAGGGCATGCCATCTCTACAAGAGTTGCGAGAGTTTATTGCTCGGACACGTCAAGAAATTGACATGATTTATGCACCAATTTTTGTCGTGCAAGCGACAAATGACGAGGTAATTGAGACAGAATCTGCCAACATTATATATAATCAAACTGAGTCACTTGAAAAACAGATCAAGTGGTATGAAAACTCAAAACATGTTATTACGTTAGATCAAGAAAAAGATCAGTTACATGAAGATATTTATTGCTTTTTAGAATCCCTAAATTGGGCACAATAAAACATATAAGGATTTTCTCATGAAGGAGGGAAATTATGAAAGACCAGAAAGATACACTACAAAGTCGTTTACTCGATTTTTTCGGTGGAGAAGATTATAAGCCATTAACAGTTGGCGAAATTGAGGACTTGTTCGGCTTTGAGGATGCTGACGAATTTAAAGAATTAGTGAAAACGTTAGTACGTATGGAAGGGCAAGGCTTAGTTGTGCGTTCTCGCTCCAATCGTTATGGCCTGCCAGAGCGTATGAATTTACTTCGAGGTAAATTTATCGGACACGCGAAAGGCTTTGGCTTTGTGACACCTGATGTTGAGGGAATGGACGATGTTTTCATTCCGCCACATGAAATAAATGGTGCGATTAATGGCGATACGGTGTTAATCCGTGTGTTAAAGGAATCATTCGGTGATCGCCGTGAAGGAACTGTAACAAAGGTAGTGGAACGCGGACAAACGAGCTTTGTTGGGACGTTCCAAGCAAATCGAGGCTTCGGCTTTGTTGTGTTAGATGATAAAAAACTACCGATGGACATTTTCATTGCTAAAGGTGATACATTAGGAGCTGTCGACGGACACAAGGTTGTCGTTGAGGTAGCTACTTGGCCGGAGGATTTAAAATCAGCAACAGGGTATATTACGAAAATTTTAGGGCACAAAAATGACCCAGGTGTGGATATTCTATCTATTTTATATAAGCACGACATTCCACCTGAATTCCCAGAAGAAGTAGTTGCCGCTGCGCAACGCGTGCCAGATGAAATTACAGAGGCAGATTTAGAAGGTCGCCGTGATTTACGCCACGCAACGATTGTGACAATCGATGGAGCGGATGCGAAGGACTTGGATGATGCTGTAACGGTAACGAAAAATGTAGACGGCACTTATAAACTTGGCGTACATATTGCAGATGTTAGTTATTATGTAACACAAGGCTCTGTAATAGATGTTGAAGCTTATGATCGTGCGACGAGTGTATATTTAACAGACCGCGTTATCCCAATGATTCCGCATCGATTATCGAATGGGATCTGTTCATTAAATCCACAGGTTGACCGTCTAGTACTATCTTGTGAAATGATTATTGATGCAAATGGTAATGTAGTTTCACATGAAATATTCCAAAGTGTCATTAAAACTACTGAGCGTATGACGTATAAGGACGTTTACAAAATTTTAGAGGAGCAAGACGCAGAGCTAATAGCCCGCTATGAGCCACTAGTGCCAATGTTTAAACATATGGCTGAGCTATCTAATATTTTACGTACTAAACGTCAAATGCGTGGTGCTATTGACTTTGACTTTAAAGAATCTAAAGTGATCGTGGACGAAGATGGCTGGCCAGTAGATATTGAATTACGTGAACGTACAGTCGCTGAAAAATTAATTGAAGATTTCATGCTAGCAGCCAATGAAACGGTAGCAGAGCATTTCCATTGGATGAATATACCGTTCCTTTACCGTATTCACGAAGATCCAAAGCCAGAAAAGCTGCAACGCTTCTTTGAATTTGTTACGAACTTCGGTATTTTAATCAAAGGTACAGGAAACACAGTCCATCCGAAAGCTTTACAAGATGTATTAAAAGCTATCGAAGGTATGCCAGAGGAGCCTGTTATTTCAACGATGCTTCTACGCTCAATGCAACAGGCAAAATATTATCCTGAAAGCTTAGGCCACTTTGGTTTATCAACTGATTTCTATACACACTTTACGTCACCGATTCGACGTTATCCGGACTTAATTGTCCATCGTTTAATTCGAACGTATTTAATTAATAAAGATACATCGAAAGAAACAGTGGCACAGTGGAGTATGGCGATGGATGAAATCGCAGATCATACGTCAGAACGTGAACGCCGTGCTGTTGATGCAGAACGTGATACAGACGCACTGAAAAAAGCGCAATACATGTCCGATAAAATTGGGGAAGAGTTTGAAGGAATCGTTTCGTCGATTACAAACTTCGGGATTTTCATAGAGCTTCCGAATACCATCGAAGGACTTGTCCATATTAGCAATATGACAGATGACTACTATCGTTTTGACGACCGTCAAATGATTATGATCGGTGAGCGTACAAATCGTCAATTCCGTATTGGTGATGAAGTTACAGTCCGCGTAGCAAATGTTATTATTGAGGAGTCATCCGTTGACTTTGAAATCGTCGGAATGGTAACGTCGTATGGACGAACACGAAAAGCAGCACCTACTGTTATTCACGCACGTAAAAATTATAACGACAACAAAGGTGGCCGTAATGGCCGCAAAGGTGGTCGCGATGAAGAAAGAGGCGGACGTGGCAGCCGCAATGGTCGCAACGAAGAAGAACGTGGTGGACGAAGCAGTCGCAGAGGTCGCAACGAAGAAGAAAGAGGCGGACGTGACAGTCGCAGTGGCCGCAATGAAGAAGGACGAAGCGGACAAGGAGAACGACGTGAAAACGACCGTGATCCACGAGGACGCCGCAAAGATGGCTCAAACTCAAGCCCAGGCCCTAAAAAAGGCGTGAAGCAAAAGCAAAAGTTCTACGAGGGCGTCGCCAAGAAAAACAAAAAGAAAAAATCAAAACGTAAATAAAATATAAGTAGAGGTGAAGGCACCAACTAGCGCTTTAAAGCAATTTGAAGCGGGTGCTTTCACTTTATCAATAAGAGCAGATTAACTCTGCTCCAACCTTTAACTTCTTTCAGCAGAAGTCTCCCACCTCTATGGTGTAGAGATGAATGTGGATTTAAGGTTCTTTTCAGTGGGTGTCCAATCATCCGCTGAAATAAGTTAAAGCCTCCGGCGGATGTCACAGAATCGTAGAGGAGTTCTTTGTGCAAGCACAAAGCCGATTCTGGACGCAATTATGCCGAGGCATAATTGATGAAGAGGGTGAATAATTTGGCAAAAGGTACTGGGAAAGTATTAGCGCAAAACAAAAAAGCCGGGCACGATTACTTCATTGAAGAGACAATCGAAGCGGGTATGGTGCTCACAGGCACAGAAATTAAATCCATCCGTGCAGGAAGGGTTCAACTAAAAGAATCTTATGTACAAGTCCGCAACGGTGAAGCATGGATCAACAATATGCATGTCAGCTCATTCGAACAAGGCAACCGCTTTAACCATGACCCACTACGCGCCCGCAAATTACTGCTCCATAAAAAGCAAATCGGCGAGCTAGTCGGTGCTGTAAAACGTGACGGCTACACAATTGTTCCGTTAAAAATGTACATTAAAGACGGCTATGCCAAACTATTAATCGGCGTCGGCAAAGGTAAAAAAGATTACGACAAACGTAACGACATGCGCAAAAAAGAAGCGAAACGCGATATGGAACGCGCCTTCAAATCTAAAAATCAATAGTCATAGATTGTTAGAGAGCTCACTATATTTACATAGTGAGCTTTTTGTATTTGCACAGATAGAATTCTAAGAGAGGTTCTAAAAGATAATGAGTTAAAAATATAATAAAGAACTACCGCATATAAATAGGAGGGAATCCGCATTCTTACAATAGGACGGAAATTTATGTTTATGAACATAGAGCACATTTATTTTGCCGAGGAACGTAACAATGTCAGCGAAAGAAAAAAGCTAGTTTGCTACCACCAAACAAAGCGACCAGCACAATCGCTCCAAACCCAAAAGACACTGCAAATCATGCTACAGCAAGATGAAGAAATCCTATTAAAGAATCTCTCCAAAATGAATCGCTATATGCTTCGCCGCGCCAAAAAAGAGCCCTACGAAGTCATCGTAAAAGAAAATCCATCTGATCAAGAGCTAGTAGAATTCCAGCAATTTTACAACGCCTTCGCTAAAATAAAAAAGACAAATCGCGTTCGAAAATTTCATATGCAAACGTTAAAGTTACTGCGCGAAAAAGGCGCACTCGTCTATACAAAGCTTCAAAACGACAAAGGTGAAGCACTATGCTATCGACTGTACATTGCCGACGAAGATATCGTTTTTAATTTATATACAGGTACAGCTGTCTGGATCAAAGATAGACCAGATTTAAAGCAACAAATCCGCTTCGCCAATCGCTATTTACTTTGGGAAAATATGATGATGTTCCGCAGCAAAGGATACGCACACTATGATTTCGGCGCAGTAACGAGCAAGGACGAAATTAACGAATTCAAGCTCGGCTTTGGCGCGCAAGAGGTAGAGGTCTATTACGGCTATCTTACAGAATCCAAAATAGGAAAGCTCATATTAAGATTACGAGAGTTAAAATTTAAGGTAATGAAATAAGAAATAAATGGCTCATCACCATGGCGTTGATTTCCGTTCCGACTGGGTGCTTGGTTGCGACGCTTCGCTTTCGCACAGAGCAAAGCTTCCTGGGGGCGTCCGATGAGCCGCTTCGCTACGCTGCAGGGTCACATCTGTGACGCTGTGAACTGCACCCAAATTATTGGACTTGAAAAATCTAATAAAAGAGGTGCAGTTTATGATCTCCAACGAACAAAAGTTAACAGCTATATTCGCTTATTTTGAAGAGAATGAAAGTACTCATCAGATCGCAAGAAAATTACAGATTGATCGGCATTACATCCGATTATGGATAGAATTATATCGATATCATGGCATCGAAGGCATTATTCGCCCCCAAGGGTGTTCGAATTACGATGACTCTTTTAAAATAAAAGTAATTCAACACCTGATAGAGACGGGCGATTCGCTCCTTCAGACCGCTGCGAAGTTTAATATTCCTTCTCGTGAAACGGTTCGAAGATGGAAAAAACAATGGATGTCAAAGGCTGGAGAGGTGCTCTATCAAATAGAAAAGGAGCACCTAACCATGCCAAAAAAACATACATCAGAGAACGATTTGAATGAGAAAACGATGGAGGAGTTAAAAGAAGAAATTGAATATTTACGTATGGAAAATGCCTATTTAAAAAAGTTGAAAGCCTTAGTTCAAGAAAAAGATGCATTCAAACCAAAGAAAAAGTAAGAGCTGTTTATGAGCTAAGGCTGGATTTTCCTCTTCAAGCTCTATTAAAAGTGGCAAGACTAAAGAAAAGTACTTATTATTATCACCTTCAAAAATGGACAAAACCAGATAAATATCAAGAGATCAAAGAACGAATCCAAACGCTTTTTCATCATCATAAGGGGCGTTATGGCTATCGTCGTATTTGTCTAGCTCTCCGAAATGAAGGGATTTTAATCAACCATAAAACGGTTCAACGATTGATGAAAGAATTGAGCTTAAAAGGTACAGTACGTCCTAAGAAATACCGCTCGTATAAAGGGACAGTGGGCTATGTCGCAGAGAATGTACTTCAGCGCGATTTTCAAGCCACTGAACCCAATCAGAAATGGGTAACTGATGTAACTGAATTTAAAATTAATGGCCAAAAAATCTATTGTTCGGCAGTATTAAATTTATTCAATGGAGAAATCGTTGGATATGAAGTATCGAAATCACCTAATTTTGAGTTAGTTCAACAGTCTTTTAAAAAGGCGTTTGCGTATGCAAAGTTACCGGAAAAGAGTGATTTAATCATCCACTCTGATCAAGGATGGTTATCCCCGTTGAGTATCGAAAAGCTTCATAAAAAAGTTCATATTTTTGGGGTCGGATCACTGATCCCCGAGGAGTCGCCAAGTCTCCACTACAATCAACTTATATAAATGGCATATATTTAAACAAATATCATTCCTAACTTTTGTTGATGAGCCAAATAAATTTTGAGGGAGCTAATTTTTTCCACTGTAGCGGGACACTTGAACTATAGCAATATTTGTTTTATAATAAGTTTACTGAATGCCAGATTACATGGAAGCGTACTTTTAGCTCCCACCGTACTAGAAGAAATTCTAGCTCCTTTACTTGAACGAAGCTACGTGCTTCGATTCATATTCAAGGGGACGTTACGGATTCGACAGGGATGGTTCAAGCTTTGGTCGCGCGTCGGAGGTCTCGGCTCCGTCATCAACGGAAGTTATATAATAACTGGCAAACAACAAAACTTAGCTTTCGCAGCGTAAGCTCTTAAGCGCTCTGCCTCTCTATCGCCCATGTAGAGAACGTAGGGCCCAACTTTAGTGGGATACGGTCGATGGTGCCACCTGAGTCACCGACAAGAGATTTCCAGGTTAGCGTACAGGACGCCTGTTTGTCGGCATAATGCTACGTGAATCGTAAATAGGCAAACTACACGCGTAGAAGCTGAAGTATTGGAGTTTCTGGACGCGGGTTCGACTCCCGCCGTCTCCATACATAATGTGGCTACAAACGTAGTCATATCAACGATTTTAGAAGCTAGGGATATTGAACGGGAGTTGAACTCTTGGGCAATATCCCTATTTTCATCCCTACATATTTTTACGATAATTTGGCTCTTAGACCTTCTAATTCACACTACGTATTGGGAGGTTTTTTGTATGTCTAAAGGACGTAAACACGGCATATTTGCTGTAAGTGGTGATGTAGTAGTAATGTCTACAAAGAAGAAAGATGAAAGGAAAGACGCTTTAGCACTAGAAGTAGCTCTAAAGACTGTGTTTCAGCAGATGCAAATAGCAGGGAATAGACCACGTACTATTGATAGTTACTCGTACATCTTTGAACAGTTTGCTTCTGTATGTTGTATCGAGTATGTGGAGGATATTAACCTAGATAAGCTCTATCACTATTTAGATGTTCTAGAGGTTACTCCCGCTACTAAATTGATACGCTTAAAGTCGATTAAGGCAGTTCTAAGCAAGTTCTATAACAATGGATGGGTTAAAGACCGTTTTTGGAGCAATATCCATATCAAGATAGATAAGGAAGTGAAGAAGGGGGCTAGGGAAAGTGACATTGATAAGCTCTTAGAACTCATTGACCAAACTACCTTTATAGGTTTTAGAGATGCCGCCGCCGTTAAATTAATGTACAAGACAGGGATTCGTATTCGTACTCTAGGAGAACTTAGAGAGCGTCATATAGACTTTGAAAGCCTGTCTTTAAACTTAGATGGTTCTACATTGAAGAATCACAAATTCCTGAAGCTCCCACTCGATGAAGAACTATGTGAAATGCTTAAGATGCTTCTAAAGCTTAATGAAGGAATCCGTTCTTACTATGGTACAGATAATCACAATGTCTTTATCACACAGAACGGTTTACCTATGAATACGAGTAAATCCTCAAATTGTGCTATATCTAAGCAATTGAACAAGTATTCAAAGCGATTTGGACTAGCGAATATCAATGCACACGCTATTAGAAGAGCATACGCAAAGAGTTTACATGATAAGGGTGCAAGTATTGCCTTAATCAGTAAGGCTCTTGGTCATTCAGATTTAGCGGTAACAACACAGTACTTAGATTTAGATGTAGAGGAAGTTGCTAGTGATTTAAGGGAGTATCTATAGTATTGGATAGACCTATTAAAAAGCCTCTTATTAAATTAAGAAGGCTTTTTAAATTCAACTATTTCTTTGATGATATTATATAGCTTTTCTTGGTCAGTGATACTTACATCTTGTAGCAACTTGATTATAAGTTGGTATGGCAAGTTTTCCTGTGAATTTTGATTTGTCTCGATAACTGAAAAGAAGTCATCAAGGCTAACTTCTAAAGCATTTGTAATTTGATAAAGGCTGGATATAGTAAGATTTTTTTCCCCACGTTCAACTTGTCCGATATAAGTAGGGTGTACTTCTGCTCTAAATGCAAGCTCTTCTTGACTCAAATTTTTACTCTTTCTCAATAGACGAATTTGCACTCCAATTGACTTTACTAATCTATCCATTAAATTCCCTCCTAAGACAACCCTAGTAGGAAGGTGTAAATCTTACTATATACTATTGATATTATTATTAGGTATTTATATACTATAAGTATTGTTTAGGGGAATCTTGGAGGTGAATAAAATGGCAAGTATTAAGCAGTCGAGTCAAACTAAAAATTTTTCAAACAGTAATAGTGTTATCTGTAGTAAATGCAAATCAGACCAAGTTATAGCAAGTAGGAGAGGTTACAGTTTTAGCGCAGCATTTAAAACATTGTTAGTTATGTTAGGTATTGCTATTGTATTAGCAATTCTTCTACCAGGGTTAGATGATGTCTCAGGTTTTGCTGATTTGAACATTATAGGCACTCTATTACTCTTTTTAGGGTTGCCTATTGCTATATTGTATGGATTTATTGATAGGAACTCACTAATAAATGGTTGTATGAACTGTGGGAATCGGTGGATAGCAGGTAAAAAGTAAGAGCATGATTACTGTTAGACAATTTGATTACTACTTGTATTGACCTGATGCTCGTTCCGCTTCGCTTCACTCACAACAGGTGGGGTGCTAGCAAAGCTAGCACCTGTTTCTTTTCCTTCTATTTTCTAAGTAAAGCACCTAAAACGTTTTACGTAAAAGTATCTTTATAACCCTGGTGTAGCTTTAGCTACGCCATGAAGTTTATGGAATTTATTATTTAGTTAATGTACGAAGCGTAGCGAAGTACATTAACTAAATCAATAGACTACATTAAACTTACATCAATTGAAAATTTGTAATGTAAGAGATAACAATATATAAGAGTAGATTTACCTTAAAAACACCTATAAACGCTGTTATATCAACGTTTATAGGTGTTTTAATATGTTCGGTTTTTTCCTCATATTTGAGCAAAAATGTTCGGTTTTTTCCTCACATTTTTAGGGTATTCTCAATCCACTAGGCTTTTTTACTCCTTCTTAAAGCGTCTTTCCTATGAGTTTCAAAGTCATTACAGATACTTTGAATGTAGCGGTTTTCCACTGTGCCTTTAGGGTGGATAATGTGAGGGTGTAGCGTATATGATGTTACTCTATGTGCTGTAGTTGTCTTTATTAAACCTTTCCTAGACAATGAGCTTACAAGGTTATTAATGGTTTTAGTATCTATGTTCATGTAGTCTGCTAGTTCTTCTCGGTTAAATAACTCTAGGTCAACATTAAAACTCGCTTCCTCTGAACCCTCTTTAGCAGTAGGATTATAACGAGCAGTAGGATTATGTACGAGTTTAAATGTATTGTGGTGGCAAATAGGGAGTGCTTTATAAATAAACCCTAATTCCGATAATGATAGACTGTCTATCATTTCTTCAAGTTTATCCTTATAAAGCTTTACGAAACGATTTTCTTCTGTAAGTTTGGGGAACTTACCCATGATGTGATACTTAGGATTTACACGGTAATTATTCTTCCTACGGTCTTTAACATTTTCTACTTCCTCTAAAATACCTAATTTAGTAAACTTATTGAGGTATTTACTCGTTGTTGTATGACCTTTTCCAATATGCTTCTCTATGTCTTTTTGAATCATTGGTTTCCCACCATTAATTAGTAAGCCGTCTTTCCCCTTCTTCATTTTAACTAGAATAGTAATTAAGACACCACACTCAATTGGTGAAAGGCAGGGAACAATATCCTTAATGCTATCTCTAAAACAGCCTATGAATCGGTTTAACCCTCCGTATTCTGGAGGTATATAGTTTTTGGAGTTCTTTCTCTTATAACCTTCAAGCTGATTTTGAACTTTTTGAGCTTTTTCAGTCACAATATCGTTGACAATACCTTCTAATACACTTCTAGCGTCAGAAAATTCTCCGTTTTCATCTACAATGCGTTTGCCTTCCAATTCCTGCATTGACTCTACAATGCTCATATGTACTTCCTCCTAAATTGTATAGTAAAGCCGCGCTATACTGTTCGTAATGTAGCGGCAATTTTTGCAGAAAACCGCTCCCAGTATGCAAAATAGGAGCGGCAATATGTAAACAGTAAGGGAGTGGGGGAGTATACTCCTAAACTGGTAGAACCTCGTTAATTTCCTTCTATGTAATACCGTATCCTTATTTAGTGTCGTTAACACCGTAATTAGGTTTAGGTACTCTTTCTCACAGTTATAGTAACGAAAAAGCTACTTTTGTTAACTAGATATATTCTATAATGCAATTAACTTCACGCTCGCTTAAACCAAGCTTATAAAGATAATCGTGGAATGAGTCTCTAGTAATAGCATATTCATAATCACTGAGTATTCTATCGTCCGAAACAGTTTCTAACTCTTTGGCGTTAATGGCTCGATGAATTATGGAACTGCTGTAACCTAATTTCTCCATAATCCTTTTTGCTAGCTCTACTCTAATCATTAATGATTCCCTCCATAAACTGCTGAATGAACTAAATTAGCATCTAGCCCACATTCGTTAATTAAATATTCTTCCAAGCTTTGTACGTCTACTAAGTAATTAAAGCTAGTGTTATAGTGGTGGCTAGGACGCTCAACTTTCTTTAACTTTCTGTCTACTAAACGTTTAGCTGAATCTGTTGTAAAGCCCATGTTTAGCCGATTTAAGACACGGCTCACTTGTTCAACGGAATACATCATATTCATTTCTTAATCGCTCCTTCAATGTGTTTAGCAAGTTGTTCAGTGTCAAAACGTATTACTGAACCGCCAATTGTGTAATGTGGTAATTTACCGCTTTTACACCACTTATAAATAGTCATTGGATTCACTGACAGTAGTTCAGCGACTTCGTTTACTGATAAGAACTGTTTCATGCTTATACCTCCTTCTTCTGTAGCTATAAGAAAATATAAGAAAATATAAGTGGTTATATAACGAGATAAGGAAATATAGCAAAATATAAAATAAAATACTTTGCTATTAGTCCTCGCGGAGGGAACGTAGCTAAGTAGAAAGCTAGTTTTAGTGGAGGAGCCTAGATATTTGCAAAAAAATCTACCGTATCTCATAGGGGTTACTCTATCTTAAAAGTGCTTTAAGCGTTCATTCGGCACGGGGTGGGGTCTAATGTAACAAACAATAGAGTAGTTAGAACCTACTCTGATTGTCGTTACAAGCATAATCATAGTTATACAGCTTGCGTTAATAATATTCCCTTTTCGTTCCCTATCGTTCCTTTAGGTTAAAACCATCCCACCACCACTTATAAGCTGTCATTAGTATTTCAGAAGTTGTTTTACAGATACATATGTATAGACATATCGTTATGTGTTTGAGGACGATTTTCAAAGCTTTTGGCAAGGCAGAGAGCCATCATAACAACTTGGGAGTGTTTAGTACTGGACTGAGTCAAAGACGCTTGTTCGACGTGTGAAAAGGGCTAGAAGCAAGATGGGAGTGTCGTTAGCCTCCATCTATTTACACAATGATATAACGTAGGCAACCTTTGTATGCATTCGAAAGCCACTCATACTTTCAAGGAGTAGAATTAACAGGTATAAGTAACGGTACACTAATCATGGTGGTAAGAACATATACAAATGTAGGTGGAAATGACCTATTAGTATATGTATATTCATTATTTTATGTATAATTTATGTAACAATTGGAAGGGTGTGGTGTTATGTATATTCAAATGCATGAGGTGCAAGAATATATAGACTTAATGATTAGCGAGTATGGAATTAACAATAGACGTACTCAAGATTTTTATAGGAGAATAATAAACAGCTTCTTTGAGAGTTATATGGGTCAAGAGAATAATAAAAATAGACCGCTTAAAGCAATTACCTTTTATGATGTGAATACATTTCTTACAAACCTAGATTGTAGTGATTCATATAAAAGTTACCAATACTATGCTCTAAAAAGATACTTTAATTTTACCTATTTAAAGGGATACACAGAAGAAATAATGGGGAAAGTAGAAAAGCCTTCTATAGCTAAAAAAAGTGAGAAAAATGCACCGTTAGATGATAATTCCTATGAAAAGCTCAAAGAATACATATTAGATGAGAATAAACCATTAAGAGAACGGTTAATACTAGGTTTGTTTTTATTCACAGGGTTAAGTAGAAAGTATATTGCTCGTCTATTGTTGGATGATATTGAGTATGAAAAAGGAATGTATAGATTAAGAGTTTGGAAAGAGGAAAAAGAAAGAATTGAAGAAGTGAAACTGCCCTTAAAAGCAGAATTACAATTAATGATATACAAATATGTTTCTCAAAGGGTTGAACAAGGTGCTACAAAATCAGCCAAGGTTTTTGATTTAGGTGAAGATTATTTTAGCACACTTGTTAAGGAATTGGGTAAAGAAATACTTGGAGATAGTAATTTGACAATTACTTCATTAACTAAGACCTTTATAAGGAAAGCCTTAAGTTATGATGGGGATATTATCAATGTGAGTAAATTGATTTTGGAATCAGTTTCAACGGTTGCAAAAGTTTTAAACAATGATGTAGATAATGATAATTTTGTAAAAATGAGTATCTTAGTGAATAGTTTCTAGTAGGTAATAGCTCTTGGTTATGATTAGGTATCTCGCTTATGATAGTCACATCAAGTGAGAATTCCTTCGGGATGATGAATTAGAATAGATTGAGTTGTTTTGATAGTTATTTACGATATAATAATTACTAGGTGGTCTTTGAACCAAGTTCGTAAATATGTAATACTCCCTAGTGGAGAAAATCGTTATAGATACAAGTGTGGGGCGGGCTTTAAACCCTTAGGGGAGTAGTGTCGGCATAATGTTACGTGAATCGTAAATAGGCAAACTACACGCGTAGAAGCTGAAGTATTGGAGTTTCTGGACGCGGGTTCGACTCCCGCCGTCTCCATACATTGGAAACAATATAGTTTAAAAAAGTGTCAAATTCCTTGATATATCAAGGAATTTGACACTTTTTTTATTTCAATTGACTTCAAATGTTTTTGGGCCATTTTTTGGGTCAAACTAGGTCGAAATTGTGTCAAAGAATTAGGGTGAATTGATATATGCATCAAACTTTTCGATGGTGCTAGCTTTGGTTTTCTTGGTCACATGTGTGTAAATGTCCATTGTTGTTTTGACATCTGTATGTCCCAATCGTTCTTGTACTTCTTTAATACTTGCACCCGCTTCAAACAATAGAGAACAATGTGTATTACAAATGTCAACTAATCTATGTACAAAAACGCTCACTTAATTGTGTATAAAATTACTTCTGGAGCTAGGTGGTTCTTCAAACGATATGAATTGCCGACAATTGTGACAACTGTTGCGTGATGTAAAATACGATCTAAAATCGCATTAGCTAATTTGGGCTCCTGGAACACTTCGTCCCAGGACTTGAAGTTAACGTTTGTCGTAAAAATAGTGCTACGTTTTTCATAACGCATATCGA
>NZ_JBEGDG010000035.1:0-35016 GCF_040183165.1 Lysinibacillus zambalensis | reverse complement strand
GTTGCCCCCCCTCTCTTTTGTTTCTCCCTTTTTTCCGTTTCCCGGACGCATTTATGCCGAGGCATAAATGATTAATTGTAGGAGATGAAAATATGACAACTTGGTATTTTCTAAATTCAGGGAAATGTAGCCCATCTTTCAATATGGCATTAGACGAAGCATTACTTGATTGGCATAGTGAAGGTTTAATTCCACCGGTTATTCGTTTTTATGAGTGGGAGCCAGCAACTCTTTCGATTGGCTATTTTCAACAAGCGAAAAGAGATATTAATCTAGAAGCGGTGCGAGAACAAGGGTTAGGCTTTGTTCGTCGTCCAACAGGTGGAAGAGCCGTTTTACATGAACATGAATTGACATATAGTGTCATTGTTTCAGAAAGCTATCCAGATATGCCTGAATCAGTGACAGAGGCATATAGAGTGTTAAGTGAAGGGATATTGCAAGGGTTTCATAATCTAGGTATGGATGCTTATTTTAGTGTTCCTAATACTGAAGAACAAAGAGCGGACTTAAAGAAACCTAAAAGTGCAGTTTGCTTCGATGCGCCAAGTTGGTATGAGCTTGTAGTAGAAGGTAAAAAAGTGGCAGGTAGTGCACAAACTCGTCAAAAAGGTGTTATTTTACAGCACGGAGCTATTTTACTTGATTTAGATCAAGAAAAATTATTATCTGTCTTCAATTTTTCAAGTGAAGAGGCGAAGGCACGTATGCGTAGAAAGATGCCTGAAAAAGCGGTTGCTATCAATAACCTTGTTAAAGAACCTGTGACTATTGAACAATGTGTGACAGCTTTTAGAGATGGTTTTGCAAAATCGTTGCAAATTGATTTAAAACCATTTACACTTTCTGAGGAGCAATTAGAATATGTACATGCACTAGAAGAAAAAAAATATGCATGTGATGACTGGAACTTCAAAAAATAAAAAATGGTATAAGAAAAATATTTTTTTAGCGTTCAACCCTTGTAGTAACAAGCAGTTAGCATTCCGTTCGAAATTGCAAGAGTTGAATTAAAAAACTATATATAGTATCTTTTTTTAAGACATATACACAATATGTAGTGTTTAACGACACATGATATTGTGTATTTATATTTGTAAAGCAGAAAATAAGGGAGGCAAAACGATGGTACTCACAAATCATCAACCCGAAGTAAACAAATTTGAACAGTTAAACAAAGATATTGAACAATTTCCACAGGTTCATCCTGTAACACCTGATATGCATATTACGCATAAAGGTGTATCTAGACTTGTAATGATCGATCGCTACTCGTTTAAAGATACGGAAAAGAAAACGTTAAAAGCCGGTGATTTCGTCGTATTAACAGTAAAGGCAGATCCAAAATTCCCTGCACGTGGTTTAGGGACAATCCAAAAGCTTGATATGTCTACAAAAACAGCAGAAATTTTGATTGAGGAAGATTACCGTAGTGCTATAGATGATCCGAAAGAGCAAGAAGCGGGTGTGATTACGCGTTCAATTGACGTGCTAGAAAAGCCTCTTGAAATATTTTATGAACAAATCGCAAAACGAAATGCAACAGGGCTTGCTGCTGTTGAAAAAACACAAGAGAAACGCCAAGAATGGTATGAGAAGTTTTATGAGCAGCTAGTTTCATTAAAATTCATTCCAGCTGGACGAGTTATTTATGGAGCTGGATCTGAAACGGATGTAACTTTCTTCAACTGTTACGTAATGCCATTTGTAGCAGATTCACGTGAAGGAATAAGTGATCACCGTAAGCAAGTGATGGAAATTATGAGCCGCGGTGGTGGTGTAGGGACAAATGGTTCGACATTGCGTCCACGTAACACTTTAGCACGTGGTGTAAATGGTAAATCATCTGGCTCTGTATCATGGTTAGATGATATCGCGAAACTGACTCATCTTGTTGAACAAGGTGGCTCGCGTCGTTAAGACTCGGCGACGTAATCTCGTGAATTGCTGGAACACCCTTAGAGCTTTTTTTGCTACAACGTAAGCTGCAAAGCTAGGCGTGAATGCTTGAAAAAAGAAAAGATTGGGCAATCAGCAGCGAAGCATCTATGGAAACGTAGATGAACGTTCAACGACTATTGAAACTTTCTAAGCTTGTCAAAGTATGAAAGAAGTAAATCATATGAGGCGGTGACGCTCTTATGAGGCACGAGACAAAGAACAGTATTCTTTGATGATATAGTCTGATCTTATGTGAAAGCATAAGAGTATGGCAGAAATGACCATGCCAGAAAAATTAAATTCAATATTTTTCTGTAACAAAAAATGGGAGCACAAATGATTATGCTGGCAGATTGGCATCCTGATATCGTGGAATTTATTATTTCGAAAATGCAAAATCCACGTATTCTACGATACCTAATCGAAAATACAACGGATAAAACAATTATTCGTCTAGCAAAAGAAAAATTAAACTTTAAACCTCTTTCAACTCAAGAGGAAGCTATGTACCAAGGTATTGTTAACTATAAAGGTATCGAAGGCTTAGGTGGTTTTGATACAGCTATTATTCGCGAAGCGGAAAACAAACTACGCGATGGCGGTACTTATACTGTTCACAATTCAGAGTTTTTAACTGGTGCGAATATTTCTGTAACATTAACAAAAGAATTTATGGAAGCAGTTGAAAATGACGCTGAATTCGAGCTTCGTTTCCCAGCTGTTGAAGAATATACAAAAGAAGAAATGGCTATTTACAACAGTGAGTGGCATAAAGTTGGAGATGTACGCGAATGGGAGAAAATGGGCTATAAAGTACGCACATACCGCACGATTAAAGCGAAGGAATTATGGAATTTAATCAACGTTTGTGCAACGTACTCTGCAGAGCCAGGTATTTTCTTCATCGACAACGCCAATGACATGACTAACGCAAAAGCTTATGGTCAAAGCGTTGTAGCGACTAACCCGTGTGGTGGACTTCGCCTCACGTTAAAAATTGCGGGATAAAGCGGGAAGGCTGAGATGCTAATCCGAACCGAAGGCTAAAGGTAAAACTTCAGTCAGGGGCAACGCATACCCGGTGATCCTACTTTGTAGACTATAACCCGGGCACGAGACCGCAACATTACACATAACAATAGACTGGCCTAATTAGAGAAAGGCTGTGATCAAATGAACAGAGGTTATGCAGGTTTTTATAAATCATATTATTTAAGAAGTTCATATGAGTATGCATATGCCAAATTTCTAGATTATCATTCAATTTCTTGGGGCTATGAAGACAAGGTATTTAATATTGGATTCAAATTTTATAAACCTGATTTTTTCTTCTATAATGATAACGGTGATATTATAAAGATTGTTGAAATTAAGTCTCGCGATATTATGGCGAAAGAAAAAGCTCTAGAAGCTTTAAAGGTTATTGAGACAACTTATGATATTAATTGCGAATTAATTTCTTATGAAGAATTGCTCGAAATGTATAAACTTGTACCATTTTCGTTAACTTCAACGATAACAGAATGGATAGAATCAAAAAATACAACAATAAACAAAGCTAATTATGGTAAGTTCAATGCTCATTTCAATCAACAACATAATGAGCATACTAAAAAAATAATTGGACAACATACAAAGCGATTGTGGGAATCTAATAGTCCGGCGAAAGCAAGAATGATTGAAGGTTTAAGAAAATCTGGCTTGGCTCAAAAGGGTAAGCAAAAGAAACCTAGGGAACAAAGAATCTGTAAAAGTTGTGGGAGCAAGTTTGAAGTTATTGTTTCTTCATCTAAATGGTTTTGTACTCAATCATGCGCTGGAAGTTCGAATATTCAAGTTGCCACACAAACTTATGTTGAAAAGCGAGCAAAAATTCATCAAGAAATTAAACAGACAGTAATTAAATGGGCAATCGACAATCAAGAAATTATAACTGCAACCCCCTTTAATCAAATAAAATCAACTCTGCAACCATTGATCGAAAGCATTTATCAAGAATTTGGAGTTAAAGATTTTAGAGTAATTTCGAAATCAATCTTTGGGGAAGATAGAGGAAGAAAAGAACTACTTAGGTTTATGAAAAAAGTGTGTAATGAAAATGTATGCTGAACTTACAGGAATTGAACTGTAAGAACTAGAGGATAAAAAGCCTTTAGGATAACAATAATTGGAACAACCACTTGCACCATATTCTGTGTGTAACTTAGCAGCTGTGAACTTAGCACAGTTTGCGAATAAAGAAAATCAAACGATTGATTACGAAGCACTACGTGAAACAGTTCGTGTTGGTGTTCGTATGCAAGATAATGTTATTGATGCTACACCATACTTCTTAGAAGAAAACCGTGTACAAGCTCTAGGTGAGCGTCGTGTTGGCTTAGGCGTAATGGGCTTAGCGGACTTACTAATTTATTGTGAGAAAGAATATGGCTCAGAAGCGGGTAATGAGCTAGTTGATGAAATCTTTAAAACGATTGCTGAGACTGCTTATGAAGCTTCAACAGAACTTGCAAAAGAACGCGGCAGCTTCCCATTCCTTGTAGGAGCAACTGAGGAAGAAACAGCCCGTTTACGTAAAGCATTCACTGAAACTGGCTTTATGCAAAAAATGCCTGCGCATATTAAAGAGCAAATTTTAGCAACAGGTATTCGCAACTCACATTTACTAACAGTAGCTCCAACTGGTTCGACTGGTACGATGGTTGGCGTGGCAACGGGTCTTGAGCCATACTTCTCATTCACATATTACCGTTCTGGTCGCCTAGGTAAATTCATCGAGGTAAAAGCAGAAATCGTACAAGAATATTTAGAACGTCATCCGGAAGTAGATGAGAATAATCTTCCTGATTGGTTCGTTACAGCGATGGAGTTAAAACCAGAAGCACATGCTGATGTACAATGTATCATCCAAAAATGGATTGATTCATCTATTTCAAAAACTGTAAATGCACCAAAAGGTTATACAGTACAACAAGTTGAAAAAGTATACGAGCGTTTATATAAAGGTGGCGCTAAAGGTGGTACGGTCTATGTAGATGGTAGCCGTGATTCACAAGTACTGACACTAAAGGCTGAAGAAAATGATATGGATCAACTATCATTTGAGGAAGAATTAGTAGAAGTACCAACGAAGCGTCCAGTTGTATTAGTAGATACGATTCAAGCATTAGAATCGACAACAGTTATTGGTTCGGATGTAGGGAATACTTGTCCTGTATGCCGTAAAGGAACTGTAGAAGAAATCGGTGGCTGTAATACATGTACAAACTGTGCAGCACAGTTAAAATGTGGCCTATAAACCGTTTATAAAAAAAATGCGGTGTTTAAAATAAACTCGCGAAGCTTTGCCCCTTTGGATATGATTATCTAAAGGGGTGTTTTTGTGTTGAGCTGGATTAAAGAGGGGCAAGGAACTGGCGGTGGGGCAGATTATCCGCCTTGGTTTAAAATTATGGATCAGTAAAGGACACGCCATAAATAAAAGGTAGCGTATGATTCCCAGTTTTCCCATGGAAGCGATAATTCTAAGATTTCATCTTTCGAAGGCTTTCGATCCATATTACGTAATATTTTTATTGAATTAATAAGACCTACATCATCAATTGGAAAAGCTGTCTGGAACCTGAGGCAGCGCATTAAAACATAATTAGCTGTCCAAGGACCGATTCCCCTTATTTTAATTAAGTTTTTTTCAGCATCTTTAAAGTTCATTTTCATTAATTTTTCCCTCGATAATTCTCCACTTGCCATTAATTTAGCAATTCCAATAATATATTCACTTTTTTTTACCGTCATTTTAATATCTGCTAGGTCGGTAGGTGTTAACTGTGCAATTCGTTCGTACGGTGGGAACACCCAATACTTTTTACCATTCCATTCGATGGAATCGCCAAATCTTTCTACAAATTGCTTCTTTAAGGAGTACGCGAAGGCTAAGTTAATTTGTTGCCCTAACACTCCCCAACATAAAGCTTCAAATAAATCGGGAATGCCGATAACTCGCAATCCATAGAATTTTTGGGCAGGTATTTTAAGTAATGGGTCTGCTTTTGCCATTTCATAAAATGGCGTTAAATCTTTATCAAGATCAAACCATTCATAAATGTATTTTACAATCTCTTCCCGTTTCCACTTTTCAATAGGTCTCGTATTATTTAGGAATTGAACAACCATTTGTTTATTATTGAGTACACTTACCTGTACTAAGGACCGAATTTCCCCAATAGCTATAACTTTTGTAATGATATCGTTCTCTATTTCATACATACATTCATTTTTTTCCCTTGTTAGATAGCCTAGGATAGCATTCATATCGAAATTTTCAGGTAATGTAATTACAATATCATCATTGACTTCATGCCATATCACTTTTTCATTCTCCTTATCTTATTACGATTTTCTTTTGCCATTTTACTTTATCACATAATAATCTTACCTAATTTTGTTATCTTGCTATTACATTCTAAACACCTTATTTTTTTTTATTTATGAGGTTATAGTGTTAATTATCAAGAATGCTAAATAGGAGTTGATAAAAATGATTCAAAATATAAAAACACGTGTCGAGAGCTTAAATTGGGATTCGATTCAACATGAATTAGATGAGCAAGGATTCGCAAAGTTACCAGTGATTTTAACAAAAGAGGAATGTGAATTCTTCAAAAAATTGTATTGTGAAGAAGAGCCATACAGAACGACAATCAATATGACGAGATATCGCTTTGGGAATGGGGAGTACAAATATTTTTCCTATCCATTACCTGAAATCATCCAAAGTTTAAGAGAGTCCCTTTATGTAGAGTTGGCCAAAACAGCTAATCGATGGTTAGGTTATTTAAAGAAAACAGAACAGTTTCCAGATCATCTTCAAGATTTTTTGAACACCTGTGTAGAATATGAACAAACTAGACCGACACCTTTACTATTAAAGTATGAAAAAGGCGGATTTAATTGTTTGCATCGAGATTTATATGGCGACATATTTTTCCCGTTTCAAGTAGTATTTGTATTAAATCAACGTGAAAAAGACTTTTGCGGTGGAGAATCTCTATTAGTGGAACAAATTCCTCGTGCTCAGAGTAGGGGACATGTCATTACTTTAGAACAAGGAAGTGCGCTAATTTTTCCTACTAACTATAGACCTGTTCAAGGTAAAAAAGGATATTATAAAAATACGGTTCGTCATGGAGTAAGCACGGTTACTGCTGGAGAACGATACGGTCTTGGAATTATTTTTCACGATTCTAAATAAAGTGAAACGTTGATCAATCGGGTATTCTTCATCCCCCACTGATCATTAGTTAAACCAATTGGGCTTTTAAGGGGCTGTTCTCCCACCTAAACCTCTCCGATTTCTCAAAGTTTTGAGGTTGGAGTCTTATAGCCCGTTAATGCAGGATAAAAAATAAACTTCAATATATTGCTGTTTCATTCCCAGAACTATACATTCTGAAATTATAGGGAGTATATTGTAAGGAGAGGTGAGGTCAATGCCGGATAGTATTAATAACGGACATAGAATTTTAAATGATGTAGAAATGATAACAAATGAAAAGTGGCAAGCAATTATAAATAATGATGCAGCGTTCAATAATCAATTTTTCTACGCTGTAAAGTCGACGGGGATATTTTGTAAACCATCCTGTAAATCTCGCGTTCCGAAAAAAGAAAATGTATGCATTTTTCCAAACGCAGAACAAGCTCTCCGCGCAAATTTTCGTCCTTGTAAACGTTGCAAGCCAACTAATGAAAATCTGCCAGATAACGAGTGGGTTGATTTAATTACTGAATACATTGATAAAAATTTTACAGAAAAATTAACGCTAGAATCGTTAGCAAATATATGTCACGGGAGTCCATATCATATGCATCGAACATTTAAAAAGATTAAAGGCATTACGCCGATTGAGTATATACAACAAGTTAGAGTACATGCGGCTAAAAAGTATTTGATTCAAACACATAAAGCGATTGGAGATATCGCTTTATGTGTAGGTATGGCAAACACACCTTATTTTATTACTTTGTTTAAAAAGAAAACGGGACAGACGCCAGCGCAATTTCGTCAAATGAGTAAAATGGAGGAAAAGTACAATGGGAACAAAGAATAAACCAACCCTTTTTTGGTCTTTACTAAAGTTTAAGGATTGGAATTTTTATATTGCTTCAACTTCTAAGGGGCTTGTGTTTGTAGGCTCACAGAACAAACCATTCGAGGAATTGTTCGAATGGGCTAAGAAATGCTTTCCAGGAAGTCCTCTTGTTGAAGATGATGAAAAGCTCGAACCCTATGTCGTTGAAATCACTCAGTATTTAGAAGGAAAGCGGAAAACCTTTACTGTTCCATTTGAGTACGTAGGTACACAATTTCAGCTAGCAGTCTGGAATGCACTTTGTGGAATTCCTTATGGACAGACGAAATCCTATTCCGACATTGCAAATGATATAAATAAACCAGCAGCTGTTCGTGCTATAGGAGCGGCTATTGGGGCTAATCCGATATTAATTACTGTACCGTGCCATCGTGTAATAGGGAAGAATGGCTCATTAACTGGCTATCGGGGTGGATTAGAAATGAAGACATTGCTACTGGATCTAGAAAAGCAAGTTTCATCTAGCTGTGAGTAATTATTGCCGTACAATGAATGGAGGTTCCATCATGAAAAGTGAATTATTTTATAAAAATCCGAAAACCATTCTGAATAAAGGGACTGGCTTCCTTTCGGGATATACGCATTCCCTAAATCCTTATACAGGCTGTTCATTTGGGTGTTCCTATTGTTATGTACGCGAAATGCCTGTATCTCTTTTTCGAGAAGGGGAATGGGGAAATTGGGTCGATGTTAAAAACGGAGCTGCGAATTTATTAAAAAAGGAGCTTCGTCGCGCCAAAGCCAAAGGGAATGTAACCATTTTTATGTCATCAAGTACAGACCCGTATCAACCAATAGAGCATAAGGAAAAGGTGACGCGATCTTTACTAGAAGTGATGGTAGAAGATCCTCCTGACTTCCTATTAGTACAAACTAGAAGCCCACTTGTAAGTCGAGATATCGATTTGCTGCAACTTTTTAAAGATAAAGTTCGAGTAAGTATGACTATTGAGACAGATTCGGAAACAATCCGTAAACATTTTACGCCAAAGGCACCTCCGATCCAGGCGCGCTTTAAGACATTGGAAAAACTAGCGGCTGCTGAAATACCCACCCAAGTTGCTATAGCCCCTATCTTACCGAGTGGGGAATATTTTCCTATAAAATTGAAACCATTCGTCGATCGGATTTGTATGGATGACTACTTCATGGGCGATGGCAGTGGTGGAAAACGAACAAGAAAACTAGGTATTGAGAAAAAATATGCCCAACTGGGTTTAGAAGAATGGTATGGACCACATGTAATTAATAAAGTATATAAGCGATTCATTGAAACCTTTCCGGAAAATCACGTTTATGTGAGCCAGGCAGGGTTTGAGCCGTGAAAAAATTTGTTTTCGAATTATATTTTCCATTCGAGCTCTCAATATGACAAATCCCTACTTTCATAATCAGGCACGATTATAAAGTGGGTATGGATTATATGCCGTAGTTAAACTTCAGGATGTTTCATAGTTAGGAAGGTCCGCTCGTTAAAAGATTTTAAAACAGATAGACAGCACGAATTTCTATCAATTTAATAAAAAACATTTGATTATGCATTTAACAGACCTAAAGTATCAGCATCTTGCTGGTGCTTTTTTTAGTGGTGTGGGTAGCTTGCGCATGAACTCTAGGGTGCAGGTTCCAATCTCTGAAGGAAGAAATACACCTGCCCAAGGAAAATTACTACATCTAAAGCTAGATCCGATTGAGTTTGCGCAATAAAACAAAGTGCTTTCTTTTGAAGACCGTATCGGATAAATAAGGTGGATAGGTGGTGTGAAAGTGTATGTGCTTAGCTGGGGAGGTCTGACAGAAACGTGAAGTATCCCTTCATAACGTGCTTGTTGAAAGGTAGGGGTATATTAGAGTTTCATAGAACACCTAAAGGAGAAGGTAATTTGCTAATCATGAAGCGGTCTGCCTGGTACATCAGCTGAACTTGTAAAACAAGTGCTGACACAGGGAATCTTGTTGACAGTTAGGAATAAAAATAGAACACCTAAATCAAATACTTCGTACATCTAAGTATAGAGGAGCATTTTGTATGCATGGAATGAAAAACAGTAGAGTTCTCGAGTTATAGTATGTATGTAAATAAGGAGGGTGAACCATGCAGGATTACAATGTAAAGGTAGAAAAATTAACAAAGAACTATGGAAAAAAAGCAGTTCTGAAAGGAATAGACTTTACTGCTAAAAAAGGAGAAATTATTGGTGTTATCGGTAAAAATGGCGCTGGGAAATCGACATTCTTGGAAATTTTAATGACGATCAAAGATTATAATGACGGCAAGGTAGCTGTTTTTGGTAATAACTTGAAGGAAGTTGATCAAGCTAATCTGGAAGAAATCAAAAGTAATATATCTGCTGTACTTCAGCCTACACAGTTTTATAAAAAATTAAAAGTAAAAGAATTATTAGATCTTTTTCGTGCCTATTATGGTAGCAAAGTAGATTTAAATGAAATTATCGAAGAGTTTGAATTGCAGGAGCATCTAAATACATTTTTTGATAATTTATCTGGAGGCTGGAAGCAAAAGGTTAGCCTAGCCATTGCATTTTCTTCAAAACCGCGTTTGATTATTTTGGATGAACCGACTACCGGTCTGGATCCTCATATGCGGAACGTATTATGGGAAAGTATCACAGGATATATAAAAAAAAATGACAGTACAGTGATTTTATCGACTCATTACATGGATGAAATAGAACTCTACTGTGATAGAGTTCTATTCATTAACGACGGTGTAACCGAAGTATATGATACGCCAGAAAATATACTGAAATCAGGTTATAAGTCTATTAATAGCTTTTATCTAGATAAAATTTCTAAATAAGGGGGCGAAAAGATGTTATTAACACAAATTAAATATGACTTAATCATGTTTTTTAGAGAGTTATTTTATTTAGTTTTCACAGTTGTTGTACCGCCAGTAACATATATTTTAATGGGACAAATGTTCAGTAATGCAACCTATAGTGGAGGAATGAACTATGTTCAAATGTATACACCATCGTTTATTGTCCTAATTAGTTTTTCAGTAGTATTTTTTGCCTTTGGTTTTGATCAGGTAATGAATCGCGCAGAAGGCATTGAAAAAAGACTTTTCATTACGCCTATAACGGATAAAATTCTTCTGATGTCCAGTATATCCAAGTCATTTATTATTGCAACTGCAGGATTTGTCTTAATAACATTGATTGGCATACTTATTTATGATTTGCAACTTTCTATTGTTAATTTCTTAGTTTCATATTTAAGTTTGTTGCTTATTAATGCGATAATGTTAGTTTATTCTCATGCGATTTATTCAAACTTCAAGGAAGTAAAAACAGCACTAATTATGTCTATTGTTTTGTTTCAAATTGTTATGTTCACTGGCGGCTTTTCTGTACCTGTGGAGAGTCTTCCGAATTTTGTGAAATATGTATCCTATGTGAATCCGTTCTATCATTTAAATAACATGTATATTTCATTTTGGAATCAGACATTTGAATTTAATCAAGATATGCTGATTTCAATCGGGTACACATCGTTTCTTCTAATTATTTCATTAGTTGTTATTAAGCTCAAAAAAAGATTTTAATGAGTTCCAGAGATTTGGTGAGAATCGTTATAAGTAGACATTGTCTGCAACGCCATTTTGATAATGAGCTGTTGTTTTAAATGAATTTTTTGAAAGAGCTTTATAAGAGCTGGAATATAAGCTTGAATTTTGGTCTGGTTTTGTCTTTCTTTTAATTACCTATCTTCCGCTAACACGCCTTCTCTAATTCCTTTTATTTACTTATCTATAGTATACTATACAGTGGAGTTACTATATAGAAATGAGGGTCAGTGAGTGGCTATATTAGCATTCATTCAGGTTTTATTTTATTGTATTTTGGTAAGTTTCATTATAGGTAAACGTTTTTTTCGAAAGGAATATATTATTGCGGCCATATTGTTTAGTTTAATTATGGCATGGCTATATTCGTATTTAGATATTTTTGGTTCGTTATTAATATTTGCGTTTGTTCTTGCTATGTTTAAGTGTACATATCTAAAGTGGATACCTGCATTGTACTACGCATCAACAATAATGATTGCTATGATTCTAATTGATCATATAACATCTTTCATTATGGTAAAAATCTTTGGGATTAGTACTACCTTTATAGAAACGAACGGAATCATTTTTTCAGCGACATTACTTCATCACTTTATTACACTGATTATTGGCTTTATATTTATAGCCTTTTGGAAAAAAGTAATTATCCGAATTTTTGAGAAGGATGCAGATGATAAGAAATTAACGCGAATTGCGGCTTTCCTAGGTCTTTTCACATATGTGATTTATTTTACAATGATTGTTTATGTACGGTTAACAGGAAATCAAAATAAGCTTGTATTGATGAATACGATGTACTTATTAATCTATTTTATTATTTTTGCTGTTAGTTTGTCGTTCCTAGTATATACCTTTAGAAAGCAGTTTGAGATGAGGGAAAAGGAAATTGAGCTAAACAGTCTACAAATGTATACCGAACAGCTGGAAAAAAACTATAATGAAATGCGAACTTTCCGCCATGATTACATCAATATTCTGTCTTCTATGTCAGAATATATCACCAATCGTGATATGACTGCTTTAGAAAGCTATTTTAATGACAATATTATGCGCGTCAGTCAAAAGATTCGTGACAATGATTTTAAAATGAGGGGATTGTCCCAAATTAAAATTCCAGAAGTAAAAGGTTTGGTATCCTCCAAACTGATTACAGCACAGGAAAAGGGGATAGATGTGGTTTTTGAATGTCCTAACGAAATTCATTATCTGAATATGGATAGTGTACTGTTGTGCCGCTGTATTGGAATTATTTTAGACAATGCCATTGAAGCAGCAGAAGAAGTAGAAAAAGGTACGGTTCGAGTGGGGTTTGTGGAGTTTGAACAATCCGTGTCCTTTGTCGTTTGGAATACGTTCAGAGATACTGGACATAAGCTCTTTCAATATTTCGAAAAAGGTTTCTCAACAAAAGGAGAAAATCGAGGATTGGGGCTGACTAGCCTGAAGAAAATGGTTGATCAAGAAAATAACACACAGTTGGATACAGTTATAGAGGATGAATTTTTTAAGCAGGAAATTGTAATTTTAAAGTGAGGGATTGAGATGATTGATGTTTTTATTTGTGAAGATCAAAAGGAACAAAGAGAAAAGATAGCCAGGTATGTTTCAAATTACATAATGATTGAAAACCTTGATATGCAACTGGTACTAACTACTGCAGATCCAGAAGAAATATTAGCCTATATAAAGGAGAGTAATCGACCTGGTTTATATTTTCTTGATATCGACTTGAATCATGAGATGAATGGTATCACACTTGGCGCAGAAATCAGAAAAATTGATCCAATAGGTGATATTGTTTTTATCACAACCCACTCAGAACTTACATATTTAAATTTCATTTATAAAGTAGCTGCGATGGATTTTATTATTAAAGATGATGTCGATTCTGTACAGAGCAAGATTGTTAGCTGTTTGAAGGTGACAAATGAAAGAAAGCAAGTAATGAACAAGACCTCCAATAAAAAATTCGTTCAAAGAGTTGCAGATAAAATTATTAGTGTCAACTATGATGATATCATGTTTTTTGAATCCTCCCCATTACATAAAGTTGTTTTACATTTGGATAATCGTCAAGTGGAGTTTTATGGGAAGCTGAAAGACATAGAAAAAGAGTATGAAGGCTTCATTCGTTGCCATAATTCTTACGTAGTAAATATCGACAATATTCAAGAACTGGACTTAAAAAAGAAAGAAATTCTAATGGAAAATGGAGAAACTTGCTATGGATCTGCTCGAATGATTAAAGCTGTACAGAAAAAATTAGAAATGAATGTTATCGAATAAGAGTATGATCTTCCTACTATTTCTAAGTGTTAAAAATGTATCGAAAAAGGAAATTGGAAGATTAGTATGAACTATAAATAAAAGAAAGCTATCGTTTTGATCAATCTTTATTCAAAACGATAGCTTTTTAAATGCGGTACAATCAAACTTTAAATGAATGTGGGTAAGTGTAATTTCCCGTTGACTTTTTCTCAAAGTCTCTATACGATAAATATCGTACCTTTAGAAATGTAAGGAGGATTATTAAAAATGATACCTAGACTATGGTCCCTAACTTTGAACCAGTAATTCAATACGGTCAAAGACTCTGTTTGTATAACACAGAGTAAACGGGATAAGTCTGTCCTTTTTTAATAATCTTCATTTTAAATATAATTATCTAATTTGAAGAAAGGGATTATTCTGCCTTTCTTTATCTTTGTGTAATTTTTCTTTACTAAGAGAAGGCTCATTTGGTGACATTTACCTTCAAGCCTCTACTTTAATGAAGATGGGCAATTCCATTTACTCTAAATCACAGACAGGACATCTGTGATTTTTTATTTTATTTAAAAGTAGGAGGGATTTTGAATGGGTATGTTACTTTTTTATTGATACGAGCTTAGTTTAGAAGCTCGTATCGATCCTTGCTATCGATACGAAATGATAAAAATTTCGGGAGGTAGCGAATATGGAAAAAATCTGTTTTGAATTAGAAAATGTTGAAGTAGCCTATTTAGATAAGGAAATCTTAAAGATCGGCCGGTTAGCCATTCACCAATTTGACCGTATTGGGATTGTTGGTAGTAATGGTGCAGGAAAAAGTACACTATTAAATTTATTGTCAGGTAAGGTTCAACCAACTAAAGGGAAAGTGTATCGTCATGTTGAGTCCGGATGTTTTGAACAACTTGAAGCACCAACATCACTTGGAGCCGATCCAGTATTACTTGGAAAATTAGATATACCAAAAGATTCGGTTCATTTAAGTGGCGGCGAGCAGACAAGGATGAAGCTTGCTCAGTTGTTTACCAACTATTACGATGCATTACTAATTGATGAGCCGACAACGCATTTGGATCAAGAGGGAATTTCCTTTTTATTAGAGGAACTTCGGTATTATTATGGAGCGCTAATATTAACTAGTCATGACCGTGCTGTACTAGACGAACTAGTCACGACAATTTGGGAAATTCATGAAGGTAAGGTCCTAGTTTATTTAGGGAATTATAGTGAATATGTGGTTCAAAAGCAGTTAGAACGTGAGCAACAACAGCAAGCCCATGAACAGTTAGTGAAAGAAAAGAGCCTGCTCGAAAAAGCAGCACAAGAAAAAATGAAAAAAGCTCAAAAGGTTGCTCAAGCTGGGCGGATGTCTAAAAGGGAAGCCAATGCCTTACCGAACAAGTCGTTTATGACGAAGTCCAAAGGTACGAGTGCAAAAGCGATGCAACGTGCAGCTAAAGCTATTGAAAATCGAATGGAAAAACTTCAGGAAGTCGAAGCTGTAAGAGAAAATAGACCTATTGTTTTCCGCCAATCTAAAGCTACAGAATTGTATAATAAGTTCCCGATTATGGTTGAGCGATTGACACTTCAAGTTGAAAATAAAATATTATTAGAAGATGTTAGTTTCCAACTGCCACTTGGTAAAAAATTGCGATTACAGGTAGCAATGGCAGTGGGAAAAGTACATTGCTAGACTATATTGCAAAGAAGGATGATAACCTAATAATTTCTCCAAAAGCAAAAATAGGATACTTCAAGCAAATGAGTTACCATTTCGCAAATGATGCAACAGTTATGCAATTCGTAAAAAATCGCTCAGGATACGATGAACCATTTGTACGAAGTGTTTTACATTCAATGCAGTTTGTTGGTACAGATTTACAAAAAGTGTAAAGTCTTTAAGTGGCGGAGAAGCTATTCGACTCCAACTATGTCTGCTATTTTTAGGTGAATATAATATTTTATTGTTAGATGAACCAACTAATTTCTTAGATATTGATGCTATAGAAGCATTAGAAACTTTTATTACTGGATATGAAGGCACTATTCTTTTTGTTTCACATGATCAACAATTTATAAAAAATGTAGCAGATTTACAATTGAGTATTCATGAGAAAAAATTGATACAAAATTGAGTGATAAATAAGCCGCCGGATTTTCGGCGGCTTTTTAATTAGTTGAAACGATTTTCGACGATTGGCTGTAATTATAGAAGATTAATAGCTAGAAAATGATCAAGCTTTATTTGAAAGCTACATTTATCTCGTTATAAAGATAGGTAGGCAATTTTTTTCTTCATTTAGAAAAACTGCTGCCTCCTTTGAGAGGAGGTGTCCCAACCATTTATCCCGTATAAACGACCAACCGTCGAAATTCCATTTACATAACTACATAAAAATTTTATTGTGAAAACGAATGAAAGGACTGTGATGATATGAAAGTAGAAGTGTCGATTGACCCGGCATGCAAAGAGCCTAAAGTGACTATTCACACTGATAAGATGACCGATGAAATAGAAAATCTCATGCAGTGTATCGCTTCCGCTGAAATGAATACATTATCGGTTTTATCACATAGAGGTGTTGAATTTATTAACTGTGGGGACATTGTGCGCATTTATACGGAACAAAAGAAAGTTTTCGTGCAAACGATGGGTGGTATTTACAATGTACGTTTTCGCTTGTATGAGCTTGAAAAAAAGCTAAATACACAGGTATTTGTACGAATTTCAAATGCTGAAATGGTCAATCGAAATATGATTATACATATGGACATTAGTAAAACAGGAACAATTGGAGTTGAGCTAAAAGGTGGGATTAAAACATACGCTTCAAGGCGCTATGTAACGAAAATTAAGAAACAATTAGGACTATGAGGTGAAAAACGTGCGAAAAGACTTACTAATTCGTATTATAGGTGGATTTGTCATTGGTGCTGTACTTGGGCAAGTAGTGCAATTTTTTGTATCAATGGGGATCGCGCAAAGAAGTTACGCTTGGGTAGTGCCCGAATTTCGAGCGTTATTTACAAATGAAATAAACGCAATAATCACGCAAGTATTGTTGACTGGCTTGATTGGGATAACTTTCGCTGTAGCTGCACTATTTTTTGAAATGGCTAGATGGGGGATGCTAAAGCAGTTTATTGTGCATTTTTTTGTAACGGCAATTATTTGGATACCTATTGTGATGATTTTATGGATGCCGAAAACGATGGCCAATGTTTGTTCTTTATTAGCAAGTTTCTTAGGAACATATGTCGTGACATGGCTATTGCAATATAAGCTTTCGAAGCGTGATATAGAAAAAATTAATGCCATGCTAATAGAGAGAGGTGAGTCTCATGACGATTGAAATTAAGAGTTTAACAAAACAGTACAAGGAACATGTAGTTGTAGATCAGTTATCTTTAACTATTAAAAGTGGAGAATTCTTTGCACTTCTCGGGCAAAATGCAGCCGGGAAGACGACAACGATTAAAATGCTTTGTGGACTTTTGCCACCAACAGCTGGTGATGCCCTTTTAGATGGTGAAAGTATTGTTCATCAACAAGTCGCTGCTAAAAAGAAATTAAATATTTCTCCACAGGAAACAGCAATTGCACCGAATTTAACAGTAGTAGAGAATCTGCTATTAATGGGCCAAATTTATGGATGCTCAAAAACGGAGGCGCAGAAACGAGCAAGCGCACAAATGAATGTATTTGGCTTGACTCCTCGGCAGTCCAGTAAAGCTAAAACGTTATCGGGCGGCTACATGCGTCGCTTAAGTGTTGCGATGGCTATGATGTCTAATCCGAAAATACTTTTCCTAGACGAACCAACTTTAGGTATGGATGTACGTGCACGTCGCGATTTATGGAACGTATTAAATCAATTAAAAGGTCATGTAACGATTGTCTTAACAACTCACTATTTAGAAGAGGTCGAGATGCTGGCAGATCGTGTAGGAATTATGCATCGAGGGAAATTACGTGCTCTTGGTACAATCCAGCAATTATTGCATGAAACTAAAAAGGGTTCTTTAGAAGATGTATTTTTAGAGGTTACAGAGGAGGAGTCCGTATGAAAGCAAGTGTATTTGCGACAAGAAATCATAAGGAAATAGTACGGGATCCGGTAACGCTCATCTTTGGCATGGGCTTACCAATGCTTCTTATGTGGTTATTTTCTGTTATGCAAAAAAATATGCCATTCGCTTTATATGAAATTAGTAATCTCACACCAGGTGTTATTGTTTTTAGTTTCTCATTTCTTACTCTTTTTTCAGGTATGTTACTAGGCAAGGATAAAAGCTCATCCTTTTTAATGCGAATTTTTGCTTCTCCTATGTTAGCGCGTGATTATATTTTGGGCTATGTGCTACCTCTACTACCAATTGCATTCATGCAAATTATTTTCTGTTTACTCACAGCCGTATTTTTAGGATTATCTTTTAATAAATCTGTCCTTTTAATGGTAGGCGTACTTATTGTCATTTCCTTATTGTATATTGGTTTTGGTTTATTACTTGGCACAATTTTTACGGACAAACAGGTAGGAGGGATCTTTGCGATATTTGTCAATTTATCAACTTGGTTTAGTGGTACATGGTTTGAGCCTGACATGATAGGTGGTACATTCCAATCTATCACGCAATTTTTGCCTTTTGTCCATGCTGTTCATGCGGCGCGTGCAGTGCTAAGTGGAGCATATTCAGATGTTTTCGTGCCACTTGCAATCGTTTTAGGGTATACGGTCTTTATTTTTATGATCACTACTCTGTTATTTCAACGGAAGATGCGAGGTCAGAGCTGAAATTTGAATTTATATAGTAGGATTTTCAGGAAATCTCTCGAAATGTTATAAGTATAAAGGGGGAGGGTGTATGTCTAGTTTACCAATTATAGTTGCTCCGATGTTTTTAGTTTCTAATCCTAAGATGGTTATTGAGGCTAGTAGAGCAGGGGCTATCGGTTCATTTCCGTTATTAAATGCAAGACCGGCTTCAACTTGTGCAGAGTGGCTTGAAGAAATAAAAAAGGCGCTACCTACTGAGCAATGGGCAGTCAATTGTATTTGCCATCCTGTAGCAAATACACGGTTTGAAGAAGATTTACAGTTAATTGAACAATTTCAGCCACCAATTGTCATTACTTCACTCGGTAATCCAAAGAGAGTTATGGACATTGTGCACAGCTATGGTGGGGAGGTCTATGCAGATGTTGCGAACGTCAAGCATGCCGAAAAATCTGCTGCACTAGGTGTAGACGGACTTATTCTTGTGTGTGCAGGTGCGGGTGGGCACGGCGGGCAATTGAACCCATTTGGCTTTGTATCTGCGGTTAAGAAATTCTTTACGGGAACGATTATTTTATCTGGCTCTATCTCTAGCGGTGCGGACGTCCTAGCTGCTCAAATAATGGGAGCAGACTATGCCTATATGGGTACTCGATTTTTAGCTTGTGATGAAGGAGATGCACCTGAAGCGTATAAAAGCATGGTAATTGAAAGTGACGCTTCAGATATTTTATATACCGATGCTTTTAGCGGTGTCCATGTCAATGTGTTAATTCCATCCTTATTAAAAGAGGGGATTGATCCTGCGACATTGAAGCCAAGAGAAGATGTTGATTTAACACATCTTGTTAATGTCAAGGCATGGCGAGATATTTGGTCAGCTGGACATGGCATTACCAATATTGACAAACGAGAGTCCGTTCATGAAATACTCATAACATTGGAGGCGGAGTACGAGAAAGCAAAGCAACAAATAATTTCTGTACAGCCATTATAATAACGAATCTCTAACATAAAAGGGCAAGTCCAACAAAAAGTTGGTCTTGCCCTTTAATTTATTAATCATGATTCAAAGTAGCTGCGATTTCGGGTTGTTGCTCAACTTGAAGCAGCATATTGAATGATGCGATGGCTACTTCTACTTGGTCGTCTTTTGGCTCACGTGTTGTCAGTAATTGTAGCCATAAGCCTGGATAGCCAAGGTAGCGTAACACGGGAATATTACGGCATGCATTTGTAGCTTGAAGTACTTCAAATGAAATTCCAAGAACAACTGGAATTAATAGAATACGGTCCAAAATGCGTAACCAAAGTGGATCAGTTGGCACGAAGAAATATAAAAACATGCCGACAAACACAGTAAATAGCATAAAACTACTACCGCAACGATAGTGTAAGCGTGATTGTGCTTGCACATTTTCCACTGTTATTTCCATACCAGCTTCATAGCAGTTAATCACTTTATGTTCTGCACCATGATATTGGAATACTCGTTTAATAAGTGGTGTTAAAGATATAAAATATAAATAGGTAAGTAGTAAAAGTAGCTTTATGCCACTTTCAAGTAAAATTTGGCCAGTTTTGCCCTCAATCCATTTAGAGAAAAAATCCGCAATAAATACTGGAATTAAAGTAAAGGCAAATTTACCAAATAAAAAGGAAAGGATACCTACAACCGCAACCCCTAAAATCATTTGCAGTCTTGAGCCTTCCTCTTTATGCTCTTCCTCTTCGCCAGGTGTAACGTCGTAACGATCACCTGAAAATTGCATATGACGAGAGCCTAAACCAGCTGATTCAATCAGCGCTACTACGCCTCGTACCAATGGAATTTTTTTAAGCTTTTGTAAAATAGGGTTTTGAACTTTTTTAAAATGATAATAATCGATGGAATCATCGTTACGGCGAATGGCAGTAATCGTATGTTCCTTTCCTCCGAACATTACACCCTCTAATTGTGCTTGTCCCCCGTATACAGGTGAATTGCTCAAGGCTAACACCACTCTCTTTATATATTTCAACTGTACCATTGTACTAAATTTAGTGAAAAACCTCTAGAGTTACGCATAGTAAAATTTCTATATGGATACACTAATCGTACAGTTTAGGAAATGATTAACGTTTGAAAATTAACTCGTAGTACAAGTTAGGAGGATTTTACTTGAGAGTAGCTAGTATAACATCGCTAGTCGGTGCGCTTGTTTTAGCATTGTGTTTAAAGGGGCTTCATTACTTTCATCTTATTAAATGGAATCCAATAGGTTTTTATAAGAAGTGGGATTTATTCGAAGACAGTTCAAAACTATTTCAATGGAGCTTTTTCATTTTAGTCTTATTCATGATTGGGTTTCTATTATACATTACGTTGAGATATGTTTATATTATCCCAGCTGTGCTTTCATCTTTTTTGCTCGGCCTTATTGTGTCAATCACATTAGAATGGATTGTTCTTGATTTGCCTTTACAATCTTCTTCCTTTAAAAAATTATCGATTCCTTTTATGGTCATTGTTATTTGTCTATTACGTTTCTTGCTTGAAACTGCAAATTTTCATCAGAAGGAGCATACAGCACAAAAAGGAAATTAGTTGCTGTATGCTCCTTGTATGATAAAATAATGGCAAGTACATAGAAAGAGGCGAATATGCGTGAAGTTATTATGTTTGAATGGACCTAACTTAAATCGACTAGGAAAAAGAGAGCCCCATATTTATGGTTATGAGACATTGGAAGATGTGAAAAATAATGTTCAGAATCTTGCGGCGTCTTTAGGTGCAACTGTCGAGTTTCGTCAATCTAATCATGAAGGGGTACTTGTTGATTGGGTGCATGAGGCGGAGGACGAAAAATATGATGGTATTATCTTTAATCCCGGTGCATATACCCATACAAGCATAGCTTTACATGATGCAATTGCAGGGATTTCTGTGCCGGTCATAGAAGTACATATTTCAAATATCCATAAACGTGAGGCTTTCCGTCATCATTCTTATCTCGCTCCGGCATGCCTTGGTCAAATCTCTGGACTAGGTACGAAAGGCTATGAACTGGCACTACGCACATTTATTGAGAGGGAGAATTGATTATGTTGAAATTGCAAAAGCTACGTAAGACACTTCAAGAACAAAATCTCGATGGCATTTTAATTACGAACGGATACAACCGTCGTTATATGACTGGTTTTACAGGGACAGCGGGCGTAGCAATCGTGTCTCAAAATGATGCTGTGTTTATCACGGATTTTCGTTACACAGAGCAAGCAGCCGCGCAAATACAAGATTTCCGTATTGTTAAGCATGAGGCGACGATCATTGAAGAAATTGCAACGCAAGTAAAAAACATGGGTATCAAATTATTGGGCTTTGAGAAAGATACTGTTAGCTATGGCACATATGAGCTATATAAAAATATAATTCAAGCTGATTTAGTACCGATTTCTGGGCTAATTGAAAAAATTCGCTTGATTAAGACGCAACAAGAGATTAATATTATTAAGGTTGCGTGTGAAATTGCTGATCACGCATTTACACATATCTTAAACTTCATCAAGCCAGGTAAAACAGAGCTTGAAGTTTCGAATGAATTAGAATTTTTCATGCGTAAACAAGGAGCAATTCAGTCTTCGTTTGATACAATTGTTGCGTCTGGTCTTCGCTCAGCTTTACCACATGGTGTAGCAACGAATAAAGTGATTGAAAAAGGCGACTTTGTCACATTAGACTATGGAGCACTGTACAATGGCTATATCTCGGATATTACACGTACTGTTGCAGTAGGCGAGCCATCTGAAAAATTAGTGGATATGTACAACGCAGTACTTGCTTCCCAGCTTTTAGCACTTGAAAAGGTTGGCCCTGGCTTAACAGGGATCCAAGCAGATGCGATTGCACGTAACTACTTAAAAGAAAAGGGCTATGGCGAGGCATTTGGTCATTCATTAGGACATGGGATTGGTCTTGAAGTACATGAAGGCCCTGGCTTATCGATGCGTTCAGAAGCAATTCTAGAGCCAGGTATGGCCGTAACGATTGAACCAGGAGTGTATTTACCAGGAATCGGTGGTGTTCGTATCGAGGACGATATTTTAATCACAGAGACAGGTAATGAACTGCTAACTCATTCGTCAAAAGAACTTATTATTTTATAAACTATGGAGGAACACAAATGATTTCAGTAAACGATTTCCGTACAGGTCTAACAATTGTTGTAGATGGCCAATTATACCGCGTGTTAGATTTCCAACACGTTAAACCAGGTAAAGGTGCTGCGTTCGTACGTTCTAAATTACGTAACCTACGTAACGGTTCAGTAAATGAAAAAACTTTTCGTGCTGGTGAGAAAGTTGAAAAAGCACAAATTGATAACCGTAAAATGCAATACCTTTATGCACAAGGTGATGAGCATGTTTTCATGGACTTAGAATCATATGAGCAAACTGAACTTTCTTCAGCTGCTATTGAATATGAATTAAAATTCCTAAAAGAAAACATGGAAGTGCATATCCAATCATACCAAGGTGAAATGTTAGGTGTTGAATTACCAAACACTGTAACACTAGAAGTAACAGAAACTGAGCCTGGTATTAAAGGTGATACAGCTTCAGGTGGTACAAAACCTGCAACTCTTGAAACAGGTCTTATTGTACAAGTGCCATTCTTCGTAAACCAAGGTGACATGTTAGTAATCAATACTGAAGAAGGTTCTTACGTTTCTCGTGGGTAATGAATAAAAATATCCGACCTACTCTTTTTTAAAAGGGTAGGTTTTTTTATTATACATATAAAGGTAGAGAGAGCTTCTTTTTTATAAATAGAAAAATTTGTTTCTATTATTTAATATGTGGTCATAATTGGAAGATTTGTTTACAATAATAGTAAGGAGTGAATGCTATGCTACAAACAACTTTTGAAATTCCATATCCAATAATACAGGCGCCAATGGCTGGTGTAACTACGCCAAAATTTGTGGCTGCCTGTGCAGAACAAGGTGTTTTAGGCTCGATTGGAGCGGGCTATTTAGATGGTGAGCAAACAAAAAGCTTTATTCAGGAAGTTAAAAAGCTAACGAAAAAGCCATTTGCGATTAATTTATTTGTACAAGAAGAACCACGTATTGATATAGATGTTCTTCAAAAAGCTCGAATGGCTTTACAACCGTTTTATGATGAACTTGGACTATCACCTGTACAAAGTGTCATGTCCAAGGAAGTATTTGAAGAACAAGTACAAGCTGTTCTTGAAGAAAATGTAGCCATTTGTTCCTTTACATTTGGTATTCCTTCAGCAGATGTTATTCATCGTTTAAAGGACAACGAAGTTTATGTAATTGGTACAGCTACTACACTAGAGGAAGCAAAGCGTGTAGAACAAGCAGGTATGCAAGCTGTTGTTCTTCAAGGTGGCGAAGCTGGTGGTCATCGTGGTTCCTTCACTGAACCTATGCAATTAATTGATTTGCATGATTTACTGCAACAAGTGGTAGGACAAATTTCCATACCGATTATTGCTGCTGGAGGCATTGTTACAAAGGAAGATGTAAGCAAAGCACTAGCAATGGGTGCACAAGCGGTTCAAATTGGTACAGCCTTACTTGTAGCAGATGAGTGTGAAATTTCACCTCTTTATAAAAATGCCTTGCTTCAATCGGAAGCACAGCAAACGACGATTACACGTGCTTTTTCTGGGAAACCAGCAAGAGGCTTAGCAAATAGTTTTACTGAACGTATGAAGGATGCTACTGTAGCCCCTTATCCATTGCAAAATGATCTAACTACAACGATTCGTAAAGAAGGCGCAAAACAGGGTAAAGCTGACTATTTATCGATGTGGATGGGCGAAAAAAGCTATTTAGTGAAACAACCGGGTACTGTGAAAAGCATAATTGAAAAGTTACTTTAACTTTTTTCAGTAAGAGTTTTCTTAACGGAAGCGAAGCGTCAGCTATAAAACGTTCTTCCTCTATGGGTGGTGGCGAATTTAAGTACTTATCAAGATGTCTAACATCCACTGAAACCCGGCGTTACGCAAGCGGGAAGGGGTCTTTGGGCTGCGCAAAGCCAATCTAGAACGCAAGGATGACGAGGCATCATTAATTTCATAAAAATACTAAGATCTCTATACGTAAGTATGGAGGTCTTTTTTTTGTGGTAGCGACATATATTGCTGTACACGAGGGGGCGTATGAAATGGAATTACAAGACGTATTAAGAGTCGCGGGAGTGGGACTAGTAGTTGCGCTTCTTCATGTCTTCTTTGATCAAACAGGAAAGAAAGAATTTTCATTTTTCCTATTTTTCATTGCTTATTTATATATGACAGCGGAATTACTGCGATTTTTACGTCTATTTTTTAATGAGATCCTTACATTCTTTCAATGGCTGACCTCATCAGGGTAGGTAAATGGAAATTGTCATCGTTGCTGTTGTCATGCTGCTTTTATTATTGCTTATAAAAGAAGTCATACAGCCACTCCATGCGCTAATTAGTGTAATGTTTTCGTTTTTACTTTTCGGTATGTTGTTTTCGACACTCTTATTGCCTTTCATCAAGCAATTACTTGAGACATTAGCATTTTTGCCTTATGCAAAAGCCATTGTGGTAAGTGCTAGCCTTTTTTATATCGGGCAATGGGTGTCGATGTTGCTGGTAGAACAAAACTATAAAGTACTCGGGCACATCGTCTATGATGGGGTCAAAATAGTTATTTTGTTGTACTGGTTTAAGGAGTTTTTGGCTGTTTTACAGGAGGTGTCGGCCATTTTACAACGGCTAAACTAAGGGGCGAAGACATTGCTAGAGCAAATATTTTCGTTTTTAACGGATCCATTCTTTCTATTGCTGAAGATGACGCTTATTTTATGTGGCTACGTCATTATTATTTTGATAATCAATATGATTTTACCAGAATTTGAAAAAGGGACAAGGATACTTTTTTTTCTTATAGTCCTTGCAACAATAGGACCTGTCGTTGTGAATTCATTTACATTAATAGACGAAATCGCAAAGGGACTTGCTCATATTTTTACAGCATTTTATCCCATCCTTACTTCAAGTTTTCTTTTATCAAGCAGCATTACAGCGATTGCTTCTTGGCAGCCTTTTTTACTTTTTTTTGTACAAGTATTAACGATTATTAGTAGTAAATGGCTTATTCCGGGAGTTCTTCTTGCCATTGTTTTTGATGTTTGCAGTGTCATCGTTAAAGAAATTTCGTTTACGAGAATTGCTGAATTGATTCGTTTTACCATTATGAGCATCGTCTCTGCATCAGTTATTTGTTACATCATTTTAATGTCGGCGAGTGGTGTTGCAGCTTTTAGTGTCAACGCAGCTGTTGCAGAGCCTGTGAAAAAATTAATAGAGGAAAATATTCCAGTTGTCGGTTCCTTTATAGTAGATAGTTTTTCAATGTTCCAGCATATGACACAATTCTCTTCTTCTATTAGTAGTATTACTGCGTTTATAGCGGTTATTACCGTGTCGTTCATTCCTACAGTGCAGCTTGTTGTTGCTGCCTATTCGTTGAAAATGTTAGCTGCTATTTTAGAGCCAATCGCCTTTGATGATATTTGTAGACTTCTAGATCATGTTAGTAAATCTCTATTTACATTATGTGCTGTATCATTTCTAATTGCTTTTTCGTTTATGTTTTCTTGTTTATTCCTCATCGTTTTTGTGCAAGTTATGGCTGGAGGGAGATAAATTGATTCTTTTATTAGCAATTCTCTTTATCTGTCAGATATTCGTGTTTCTAACGGACGATAAAGAAATAATTTCACTTACAAAGCTTGTCATTACGTTAGTATTTTTGCAATTGCTATTAAAGATTCCATTTATCAATTCATAGGAGGAAACAAGCGTACATACACTTGAAAAAGAGAAGAGATGAAAGGAGGCAATGTACAAGTGATGTGGAAAAGAAACCAAAAAAAACAACGTCATTTTTAGTCTTAATGCTGATCGCTGCCTCCGTGGGAATTTTCATCATTTTACCAATGTATCAAACGAATACAACGAATGGGCAAGTATCACCGAAAACCAATGAAGAAAAACTTGAACAGACATTGAAGGCTATGAAAGGTGTTGGGGAGGTAAAAGTCTATTTTTATTACGGAGATATGACAGATGAGAAGGATGATAATCAATTATTCAGTCAATATTTTCGAGGAACTGAACAAGGCACGAAAGAAGTAACGGGGATACTAATTGTTTCAAAAGGAGCATCAGATATCTTTGTTAAAAATGAAATTCGTGCGGTTGTTAGTCAAGTTATGCAATTACCGATTCATCGAATTATTATCGTTCCAATGGAAAATAAGGAGGAAAAGTAAATGCGCGTACGTAGAAGAACAGTTTGGTTTATGACATTATTAAGTCTAGTAGCGGTTATTTCAGTGTATTATTTGGTTGATCCAGCAAAACAATTTAATGGACTAACTATTTTCACAGATGACGCATTACAGCAAACTGCAGTAACAGGTGTGACTGATCAAGAAGCAACGAAAGAGGGAGAGACGAAGGAAGTATCTTCTCCAAGCCATTTATTTGAAGAGATGCGCATGCAAGTTAGTGATGAAAGAAGCCAGCTTCGTTCGCAATTAGAGCAGAAAATCGGTTCACAAGATTATTCAGCAGAAGATAAAAGTAAAGCTTATAATGAGATGGATAGCCTTATAAAACAAGAATCCTCTGAAGCAATGTTAGAAATGCTTATTAAATCTTTAGGTTATTCCGATGCATTTGTACGAGCAGACGGTGATAAAGTACAGGTAACTGTTATGGCGGAGGAGCTATCAAAAGCGCAAGCGAATGAAATTATTTATTTAGTGAGAACAGAAATGGAAGGCGCAAATGACGTCCTAGTAAAATTCAGTGCAAATAGTAACAATTAAAAATAACAAGAAAAATACTAATATTCTGTTTATTTGAAATCATTGTTATATATCAGTATCATGAAAAGGCTTTCGTTTAGTAAAAGAAAGCCTTTTGTTTTGTTCATATTTACTTAATTTGCATTAAAGTATTTCAAATTGTTCGAAAAAAATATAGAATAGTGCTTGTAGTAGATTTTATTTCATAAGGAGAGTTAGGAAAATGTTCAAAATTCAAGAAATTCGTGAAATCATTAAATTGGTAGATTCTTCTTCAATTGACGAGTTCGTTTATGAAGCAGATGGGGCAAAAGTTAAATTAAAAAAGAATGGTGTTGTTGTTACTGAAACTGTAGCACCTAAAAAAGAAGTAGTGGCACCTGTTGTACAACAATCTGCACCAGCAGCGGCTCCTGTAGCACCAGCTACTCCTGCTCCAGCAAAAGCTGAAGAAGCACCAGCTGCAGCACCAGTAAATAACGACCCATCGTTACATAAAATTGTATCTCCGATGGTCGGTACTTTTTATCAATCTCCAAACCCGGATTCACCAGCTTACGTTAAATTGGGGGACAAAGTTGGTAATGAAACAATCGTATGTATCGTAGAAGCTATGAAACTATTCAACGAAATTGAAGCAGAAGTTCAAGGGGAAATCGTTGAAGTACTTGTTAAAGACGGTGAATTAGTAGAATACGGACAACCATTATTCCTTGTAAAAGCTGAGTAAGGAGTGCACAATATGAAAAAAGTTTTAATTGCAAACCGCGGCGAAATCGCTGTGCGTATCATTCGTGCTTGTAAAGAGTTAGGCATTCAATCTGTTGCCGTATATTCAGAAGCAGACGCAGACGCATTACATGTGAAATTAGCAGACGAAGCATATTGCATCGGACCTAAGCTATCAAAAGATTCATATCTTAGCTTCCCGGCTTTACTGAGCGTAGCAGAAAAAACAGGTGCAGACGGTATCCATCCAGGTTACGGTTTCGTATCTGAAAACGCTGACTTCGCTGAAGCTTGTGAAAACGCAGGCATTAAGTTCATTGGACCTTCATCAGATTCAATTAAAATTATGGGTATTAAAGATGTTGCACGTACAACAATGGAAGCAGCAGGTGTTCCGCTTGTTCCGGGTACTGGTATTGTTCCAGATATCGAAACAGGTAAAGAATGGGCTGCTAAAATTGGGTACCCAGTTATCATTAAAGCAACTGCTGGTGGTGGCGGTAAAGGTATCCGTGTAGCACGTACAGAAGAAGACCTTGTAAAAGGCATTGAAATTACGCAAAAAGAGGCTGCTGCAGCATTCGGTAACCCTGGCGTTTATTTAGAAAAATTCATCGAGTACTTCCGTCACTGTGAAATCCAAGTATTAGCGGATGGCTATGGTAACGTTGTACATTTAGGTGAACGTGACTGTACAGTTCAACGTCGTATGCAGAAATTAGTAGAGGAAGCTCCGTCTCCAGCGCTATCTTCAGAGCGTCGTGCTGAGATGGGTGCGGCTGCCGTTAAAGCTGCACAAGCTTGTAACTATGAAGGTGCTGGAACTATCGAGTTTATTTATGACTATAGAGAAGATAAATTCTACTTCATGGAAATGAATACTCGTATCCAAGTAGAACACCCAGTAACTGAAATGATTTCTGGTGTTGATCTTGTACAACAACAATTAAAAATTGCATCTGGTGAAAAACTTCCTTTCACTCAAGATGATATTCAATTAAATGGATGGGCAATTGAATGCCGTATTAACGCAGAAAATGCTTATAAAAACTTCATGCCATCAGCTGGTACTGTAGATACTTATGTAACTCCAGGTGGCTACGGTGTACGTATTGACTCTGCAGTATATGCTGGTTATACAATCCCACCTTACTATGATTCTATGGTTGCAAAACTAATTGTTCATGCAGATACACGTGAAGAAGCGATTGCGAAAATGAATCGTGCGCTTAGCGAATTCGAAGTATCTGGTCCTGGGATCAATACAACAATTCCATTCCACCAAGCATTGATGAACAATGACGTTTTCAAATCAGCGCAATTCAATACGAAGTTCCTAGAAGAGAATGATGTTTTGGGGACAAGCAAGTAAGCCGTATCAACGGTTTAACCATCTCGGCTAATAGTCGGGAAGCTTGCGAAATAGTTGTGCGATATTTGCCAGCTGAATAGTTGGCGGAATAGAATTAGGAATAAAACAAAACGGAATATCCGATTTTTAGACCCTTTAACGAAACCGATTCGTTAGGGGGTCTTTTTTGTGTGTAAAAATAGTCAACGTACCGGTATTTTCGATTTAGAAAATATGAATCCGATCGAACTAAACGATTAATCCTAAAAATGAAAATAATGAGCCGCTAATATCAGCACCGACAATTATGATTGATGTTAAACCAATTCGTTTAAAAGGTAATCGTATTAGTGCGTATTCGGCGCTAATCATCGTTAAAGAACAAATGCGCTTATCGGGCATACGCAAACAAACGATTAAAGAATACGACTACAATTTTAGGCGGTTATTAACGAATATGAATGTCGAATATTTAGATGAAATTACAGTGGAAATACTATTCGGATTTATCTTATCATTAGGCGATGTAAAAGAAATTACAAAGCAAAGTAAATTACGTGTGATAAAAGCGATATTAAATCGTATATTCGATAACGGTTGGATTGAAAGGCGTTTTTGGAAGGATATAAAAATTAAAGTCGACGGGAAAATCAAACCACCAGCTAATGAGAATAATTTAGCGATACGTCTTTCATTATTAAATATGAGTAACTTTATTCTTTGAAAGATGCAGTAGCTATTTAACAATTTATAAATGTGGTTTACGTATGAGTATGTTAATTCAATTAGAAGAAAAAAATGTATACTTTGATAATCGGATGTTAATTATCGAGGGAGACATTATGAAAGGGAGGGACGTTTTAAAACTACCATTCGATGATGAATTAGAAATGTAGTTGAAAAGGTTCTTAATGTCTTATGAGATCCATTGCCCAGAGTTAAACGCTCAACAAGCGTCAATTAGTAGAGTCATATATAACACTGAAATCTGCGCCAACAGACTTCGGCAAATATTCGCTAGAGCTCGCGCCAACTTGCGACTAGTATCATAATCGTAGCGCCAACAATGGTTGACGAAAACTAGGTGCGCCAACACCTAGTTTTTCTATTTTTATAACCAGAATGTCCGTTAATGGGCTAGAAAAATCCGTCAGAAATATTGCAGAATTAACTGATATATTGCTATGGAAAGACCTAGAATACTAGCTTTCATTTTAGCTGGATGATTTCTTTCACTACGAAACAAGTAAAAGAATACTACTATAAATCCCAAAGGAACCCATAGCTGAAAGACACCTTCTTTTGTGCTGAGAGAAAAAATGGGAGTAATATATGTACTACTAATTAGAAAGTAAAAGAAAATCGTAAAACGTCTTGTTTCTAATTGCTTGCTCCATCTTACTAAAAGGAAAATAATGGTTATTGCTATAATCGTAATGTGTAAAGGGGGTAGAAAAAGAGAACCGTCCCCAAATTTAAATTCCACTTCGTATTCCCTCCTTTATTATAGTATAACACCATTTATAGTAAGAATTGTGCTTTTGCGGAAATCATATCTGAAATGGTGTTTGAGTTCTTAGGAAGAATAAGGCCTTCATTTCGCCTTTATAAACGTGGCTAGAAATAGCTTTAGATCGCAAGTAGGCGTATTTATCATACAAAGGTTAGAACGCATAAAACAAAGGAGGGATGAACGTTTAAGTAAATAGGAATAAATTTTTCCGAAAAGTTGTCCCAAAATAGGACGTTTTAGTGTGAGGTATATAGTAGATGAAAGTTTTATTGGAAAACGGTATATCGAAAGTGGATTGACGCTTAGAGCTGAACGGTATTTTGGTGGTGATTAGGGGTATCATGGTAGATACGCTTTAGCAATACCAAACGGGATACACGAACTATACTACTTTCTTTTTATCTAAACTACTATCTTTAAAATATTACGTCATGTAAACGGCTATCGACTCCGTAACTACCGACAACATACATACGTATTGACTATAAGAAGAACTATATCTAACGAGAACTAACGTTTAAAGCAAATGATTAATGTGGCAAAATACATGAGGGGAAGAAAGGTGTTGAGTTAATTGTGAAAGAGTAAATGTGTCTGTCAGGCGTTCGTAAGGTGACAATAGGGGGTGTGAAACATCACAATAGGACTGGTATATAATGAGTAGTCGTCATTAGTACAAGCCCTTAGAGTGATGTTTGTGTGCTAATGTTTGGATTGACGAAAAGTTATCATAACTGCCTACTTAAATCGCTATTATAAAATGAAAAAACTATACGTGGAAATGATATCATAGGAAAGTATTGTGATAGATGGTTTTAAAGAGATCGACCGTTACTTCGAAGCGAGTCGATTTCGTCTAAAGTTACTTTAATAATCATTTTTCTTTTGTAAAAAAGAAACCTGTTCCATTTTCTTATGTTACAAATCCTTCTTTAACAACGGATATTTTTTCCACCATTTTTTGTTCCTCTGCTGTGATTACAGTGGTTTTGAAGCATATTATTTGTATATGTTATAATCAAATTTATGGAGAAGTGTATACTATCGGTGCTATATCGTTAAAAGAGATAGGGGGCAGATGATGAATAACGAATATTTCGTAGGTTGGGGTACATTGGCGTTGATAAATGCTGCACTTGCACAAGGGAAGAATAGAACGGGGCTAAATTGGTTTTTACTTTCTCTTGTATTAGGTCCGATTGCAACACTAATTTTGTTATTTGTTGAAAAGAGACAGTAACACTACATATTCATAATTGATTAAATAATAAAGCGAGAAGCGTTGAAATGTAGACTTTCGCATATTCAATTATTTGGGTTTTTAATAAATGTAAGTCGATTTTAGATCGGCTTATTTAATAGTGTCATAACTTAAACCTTCTAACTTTTATTAGTTAGGAGGTTTTTTATGTCCAAAAAACGGAGAACAGAGATAAGTCTTTTCTAAGAGCTTGCTACCGTTGTTATAACCCTAATCTTATCGTATTGCCTGTAGCCAAACGTCAATCTCATTTGTTGCGCAATTCCCATTCCTTTACCAATTCATGATTTTCTATGTTACAATGTTTTATGGATGGAATTTTCAGTTATTTAAGGAGTGGGTTAAACGGCAATGAAAAAATTGTTATTTTTAGCACTTTTGTCAGTGTTTCTTTTAACAGCGTGTAATTCACCAACGTTAAGTATTAGTGAAATTGAGATTGTTCCAGATAAAGTGCAAGAGGTAATTGATGAAAAATATACACTTCAAAAAATCAATGTAGTAGATAAGGATATTTCTTATGTCGTTTTTCGGTCAAAAGGAACGGTTACATCAGACCTTGAAACGCAGGGGAATACATTAATAATAAAGTTAGACATTACGAATCAACAGGATAATGCAATAAAACAACATGTTTATAAATTAACATTGGATCCGAACCTTGATACGATTGATATTCACATCAATGGTAAATCTACTTCTATTGATAATGTAGCAGGGATAAAAGAAGGCAATTAATGACTTTTCAACAGCCATCGCACAAAAAATAAAGAGCCGTTTACAAATAATGAATAGGATGATTGTATGGAGGGTTTTGAACTTTCGTTTAAAAATAAAGCAGTACGAGTTTGGTTTTGTACGATGCTACCTGCAATTATTTTAACTATTGTCCTTACTATTGTTTTGCCCAATGAGCAAAGTAGATATGTTTCATTAGGTTTATCACTAGTTACAATCTTATACTTTGTCTGGTTTGTGATTTATTCTAAAAAGAAACGCAAATAAAATGGTGAAGAAATCTTCAACGTCTTCGCTTTTTATTTTTATCGATAAACTTTGTTAATTTATCGACATAAACATGATCCAAATAAATTAAAGCGTCTTTACGAAGCCAAACTTTCCTTTTTATAGTATAATAAGCGTAAGTACAGCATTTGTTTGTGATGTGTAAGGGAAAGGATGATATTTGTATGGCAGAGAAAGTAGGACAATCTTTCGTACAACCAACACCTTCTGGTAAAGAAGAACTTGGGAAAATTGAAGTAGCAGCGGAAGTAATCGAGGTTGTTGCTGGAATCGCAGTGAACGAGGTAGAAGGGGTCGCAGCAACTCGCGGTAATATTGCTACGGGCGTAGTTGAACGCTTCGGTAAAAAAGTTCACAATAAAGGCATTAAATCGGGTGTTACTGAAACTGGTGAGATTGCCATTGATGTATTTTGCTCTGTAAAATACGGCTATACAATCCCAAAAGTGGCGAAGGAAGTTCAAACTCAAATTCGCCAAGCGATTTTTAATATGACTGCACTTGATACAGCTGAAGTGAATGTCCATATTACTGGCATTCTCTTTGAAAAAGAAGAAGTAGCTGTGCAAGAATAAAAAGAAGAGGCTGGGACAAAACCCATCTCTAAACTAAAAAGCCGGTGAAATTTTACGATCAGTAAAATTTCACCGGCTTTAAACTTTTTCATAAAAAATAAGGACCACTTCTGATAAAATTAAGTCACCACAACAAAATTACAGAAAGAAGGATCCTTATGTTTAAAAATTATAACATGAATCAAGTTGTTTTACCTCTAGATTTAGAAATAAAACTTCAAGAAAATGATATCGCCTACGCCATCCATGATTTAGTGGGAAGTATTCCAAATGAAGCGTTCGATTCATTTCTTCGATGCACGGGTTGTCCCGCTTATCATCCACGAATGATGTTAAAAATTATTCTGTGTGCTTACACCCAATCTGTTTTCTCTGGAAGAAAAATTGAAGATCTCGTAAAAGACAGTGTTCGAATGATGTGGTTAGCTCAAGGTTATGAACCGAGCTATCGAACAATTAATCGTTTTCGTGTTCATCCGGCGGTGAAGGAATTATTACGCCAATGCTTTGTCCAATTTCGTTGTCAGCTAGTGCAAGAAAAGCTGATTGAGAATGAAGCCATTTTTATCGATGGAACAAAGATTGAAGCGAATGCGAACAAATTTACATTCGTGTGGAAAAAGTCGATTGAGAAATATCATAACGGACTAATTGAAAAGTCAAACCAGCTATACGATGAGCTGCTTGAAAAAGAAATCGTGCCAGAAATTGAACGGGAAAACGAAAAGGAATTAGCATTAGAAGAGCTAGCTCAAATGGTCGAAAAAGTAGATGAAGTGATTTCTGAATATGATCGAAAAATTGAGGACTCATCGGATGTAGCAGAGCGAAAGGCTTTAAGAACGGAACGGAAATTCCCAAAGCAAGCGCGTAAACAATTAATCGACTATATTGAACGCAAACTAAAATATCAAAGAGACTTCGAAATCTTTGACGAACGAAATAGTTATTCG
>NZ_JBEGDG010000034.1:0-35187 GCF_040183165.1 Lysinibacillus zambalensis | reverse complement strand
TTATGAAAAAATTTAAAGCCGATGAAATTTTACTGATCGTAAAATTTCATCGGCTTTTTAGTTTAGAGATGGGTTTTATCCCAGCCTCCTGAACAAAACTATATGGAACTAGTGAACTTATGGGGTTTTTCAGCTTTAATTGAGGCTACTTCACCGCACTTTTGACACAGAGTAAAAATAAGTGCAGAACCATTAGAAAAAAATTTGTCAACTGGTCTTAAAGCAGCATAGCCATCAAGTTTACCTTCAGAAAATGAATCATTACCACAAGCTTTACAAATCAATTTGTTGTTGTCCATAGTACCACCTCGATATGTAATATGTGTAAATTATAACATAAAAAAGGATGATGTTTTATAGACAGCCAGCTAGGGAAAAATGCGGAACAGAATATTTTCTTAATCAATTATCTTTGGCGGTAATAGCATTTTGTGAAACTTATTTAAACTCAAGCCGTAGTATTAATAAAGAAAGGAGGGGGGCGGCTTGAAAAAATACCTATTATTCACATTGTTTTTTGCGGTAGCATTTTTAGTATTGCAAGTATTATCAGGGATGCTACTAACAATGTTTTATACGCCCAACAACCAATGGGTAGAGGCTTCGGCTTTACCATCGCAAGTGATGTTTGGAAAAACTAGTTCAATCGCGCCACTTGTACTATCTTTAATCGCTTTGGTTATTGCTTTTGGTAGTGTTAAGCTAATGAAAAATAAGGCTGTTCACTAATAAAAGGGGAGGGGTTCTTTTTCCCCTTTATGAGCGAAATATTGCAAAATTATAACATTAGGTATATTTCAAATAGCTTTTAAGAGTAAGCCTTTTACACATCTGTGAAGGGTTTTTTCTGACTGCCGAAATGAACGAAACTAAATTCTTCAGTATTAATTGCATATGTATCAACGAAATTACACCAAACAAAATAGATTTATTTACGAGGGAGATGCTTGAATAAAAGCATCGCTATAGAATTTATTACCATAACAGTTTGCTATTTCTTTTTATACTTTTTACTATCCCATGCCCAATTTGCAAAAGCATAAAAGAGTACAAACAATAACGCAAAGAAAAAATTTTCATGTAAAAACCAATTTCCATTTCTGAAATAATCCCAAATCGTTCTAAATGAAAATATTATTAAAAAACAAATGATATATATGTATTTTCTTTCAAACGGCATTTAAATCACCTCTGTATACATCATATGTAAATATTAACATAAAAAAATACTGAGCGTTTTTCCATAGACATGAAAATCGAAAAGATGGAACAATAATGGCCACTCAAATAAGAGTGACCTTCTTTTGTTATATCCCTAGTACTCGCTTGTACTGTTAAATTTTATTCCAGATGACCATGAATTGTGCTGCTTCCGATTCAAGTGCAATTAGATGATCTTCAGTAGAAGGTTCTTCTGAAATTAATCGTCCTTTTTGCACGTTTAAAATTGCCGGTTTTATAGTAGGTGAATGCTCAATGGTGAATTCTGATTGGTTTAATAATGTCAAAGATGAACGGCATTTATTTTTATCAATTCGTTCGTCCTTTCCTTTGAAATATAACTTGATTAAGTGTGGAACACCATCAATCTTTAATCCAAGTTCTGGTGATGAGCGTACAGTTAAATATTCGCTATACCAATTGGATTTGCCTGGTTCAAACCATTCAATTTCTTTATTTTTAATAAATTTTAAATGAGCTTTCACTGCTTCTAGGTAATTTTTTTGTTTTGTTTGAGAAGCCTTTTCAGCAAGATCAAGCAAGTAATCGTTACTAAATTTTTTCTCGTGAAATTTTCGGATACCATCCCGTAAAGGTTTCCAGTAATCAAAAGCAGGATTGTATTCATCTTGATATTTTATTTGTCTAACCATTGAGGTTTTACCAGTAACGCCTTTGAAAGTAAAATCTGTAAATTGTGTAAGACCGATAGATACTTTTTTGGAAGTCATTCATAACAGCTCCTTTTACAAATTAAACGTCAAACCACTGTTTTCACAACAATTCAAAGCCATTTATCAAAATGAAGAAAGCCTAAAATACGCATCTGTTTTAATATATTTGGACAGAAAAAGGGGCGTAGCTACATGCTATATCGCTAAACACCGAACACGTAGCAGCAGTCAAGATGCTATGGAATGGAGATTTTATATGGTGGATTTCATGAAAATAATTGATCATAGAAGATTATAGTAGCGATTGAAAGAGTATATGACAGGATTCGTAGTTTAGAAGCATGTTAGTTAGAAAATTGATGACATGGGAGTGTATAGGTCATTAATGGCCTGCAACAGTAAAAGGTGACGGAACGAGTGATCGTTTATGAGTGATATAAGTGATGGATCCAGTGGGTGGCCGAGAGTGTAGGTTAACCATTATAAAATTGGTGTACTAAAATATTTCATGCAGTCAATAAAAAAAGCTGCCTAACAGTTACCTGTTAAACAGCACATGGATATTGTAAATATAAAACAAATAACAGGAAAAATCAACAAATTTTTTGGTTTTTTTTTCTTCTGCTAATTGATTTAGCAAAGCTTGACTGAAAATGAATATTTTCACCAGTAAAAAAGTCAGCCGCTGCTTCAACAATGCATAGCAGTCAACGATCTCAAGAACAATGCAAGCAACAAAGTGGGATGTGGACGTCGAAATTTGACGTGAATAAATGATTGAAGTTCCATTTTTAGGAATGATAAAATAAGTGATATAGAGAGAATGAAACAAATGAGTTTAGTAACGTAACCATAAAAATGTCTGAATAGACTAGGTTGTTCCATACAGTCACTATCTTTTATTTTGAAAAAAATAACCAGAAACTAAGTGAGCTAAGATTGGGAAAAATCTATTAAATTGGAGGTTAGTTCTATGCCATTATTCAAGTACGGAGTGTTAAAAGGTAAAGTTGTTGATGTGAGACCTGTGGATTCATTTGACAAAACCCCTCATTACCAAGTGCATGTTCGGGCAACGAAGAAGGACAAAAACGAGGAGAATTATAGGATTGCAATCAATGTCGCTTCAAAGGTAAAGCCATCAGAAGTCCTGTATTTTGTGAGTGAAGATTTTAACTCGAGTCAAATTACCATTATCCCTAATTTCGAAGAAGGATTTACAGAAGTTACTAGTGAAAATCATGAAATTGCATTAGACTATATTCGAGGTGGCTTATTTGATCCGTCAAAAATGATACCTCTCCCTGCATCAGAAAATGGACCAGACAATGACTTAAATGAGAAAGTTAATAAATATATACAAGAGGCTCTGACTAAAAAAGCTACCGTTTACGCTTACGGTGAAAAGTTTAAAACTGAAGATAAAGTAGATAAATATTTCGGCTTTTCTCCAGGCAGAGGCATTCATGATATTCATATGAATCAAGGGAATAGTAGGGATTTTAGGAAAGACGATGGGATATGGCAAGATGGTGGTGTCCTTATTCATTTTGAGGAGGAAAACAGATGGATTGGTATATTCCTTGCTTTCCAATCTCAGTCTTGGTGTACAGATGACAATGGACATGCTACGAAGCCAGTTAGTGTATGTAACCATACTAATAGAAAATCAGCGATAGAAATTTAATACGAAGAACACGATAGATTGCCCGGAAACTCAATTAAATTTTGAGCCTGGGCTTTTTATATGTGCACAACATGTTTAAATTAATAATTATATTTTTAATGTTATTTGACAAAGATCGAATGGAAAGAGGCTATTCCTTTTCTACACGTTACGCCAAATGCTCATACTTTTTATATACCATACGAAAAGAAGTAAACGCAGCATAAGCTAGCGTTATTTTTTATGCCTTCCACAGATAATTGTGGAGGGATTTTATATTGCAAATAATAAAATAAAGTATGAGTTATGTGAGTGATTGAATGATTACAACTTTTTTTAGAATCGGGTAGTTCAAAGTTAATAGATATATTTTAGCGTTAATTTTTGAGTGTCAGTATAATGTATTAAAAAGATAAAGTTTGTTTTCTGAATATTTTGTAAATTAACGTTAGTTGTACTTGTTTATGCAATTCCTGTAGCACCTCTGTTACCAGAACCGCTAGGGATTCGCGCATTGTATAGATTGTTTTTTTGGATTCTGAATCATTTTAAATTGACTAATGATGATAAATGTATAGATCCATTTGTTGATTTTTCAAAGGCATAATCCAACGAGAGGAGAAATGAGAAAATGACTTATATTATAGAAAAACGCTTAATGTCCGCATTGCCGAACATAGCTTTAACTGCAGTTAAATATGTTATTGCTCATGAATCTGGCAATCCGAATAATAATGGACCGAATGCTTTGGAAAATGAAATAGCTTTTATGAATCAAAATAAAGCCAATGCTTTTACTTCACACTGGGTAGGTGGTGGTGGACGGATCGTGCAAGTCGCACCAGTTAATCGCGTGCAATATGGCTGTGGTCCTAAAGGTAATCCGCTTAGCTATGCACAAGTAGAGTTGGCTCGAACAAATGACAAGGAACAATTTAAAAAGGATTACGCTGCTTATATTTGGTTACTAAGAGAACTTGCAAAAGATGCAGGTTTACCTATTGTACTTGATAGTAGTGGCAATGGTATTAAGTCGCATCGTTGGGTCACAGATACTTTAGGTGGTACAACGCATAGAGATCCATTTCCGTATTTACAAACTATGGGAATCACAGATGAACAATTCAAACTAGATATTAAAAATGGTTTGGATCAACAACAACCAGATAAGGATGATGACATAATGCAATTTACAAACGCAACTACAAAAGCAGCAGTTCGTGATTATATTAAGCAATCTGTAGATAAAAAGCTAATTGATAAGTCATGGTTAGATAAATTTGACCAAGGAACTTTGACAGGTGGCGATTTTGAAGGACTAAAGATCATCATTAAACAGCGTGGTGGCTAACAGCAATGCCCAGGTACTCAATTAATTTTGAGCCTGGGCTTTTTAAAAAAGGAAATAGACATAATCGTCTATTTCCTGTTCCATAGCTTTTAATTTTGCTTTATGTTTAGCTTTTGGAATCGAGTGAAACTGCTCGTATCGACACATTCTACATGAGCAATGAATTTTTCCTTTACTCAAACTGCCGCGCACAGGCATGTATTCACTTTCTCTTAACATAACGTCTTTTAAAATGGTCCATTTCTTTCGAATAATTCGCTCTCTCTGATGGCGAATATAAGCTTTTGAACGATTTTTCATACATATCAGCTCCCTTGAGAAACCCAAGCTTGCATAGAGGTCAAGGGATGTAACGGCACTCCCTACAAGCTTGGTAGGTAGCTGATATATTGGATTAATTGATTCATAGGTTCATTCCTTTTTAAGAAAAAGCCGCAACGTTTTCACACGCTACAGCTTCGAATTGGTTATGCCCTTTGATGGTGTTCACGACATTATTATATCACAATACAGAAGGGAAACCTATGTTGAAGGGGCAAAAAAAGGTAACGAAAGAAAATTTATTGCAATGGACCTCTCTATTTACTTCCGTTTTAAGGAAATAACCTGTTTGGGGCAATAAAAATAACACTGGCTTATGCTACGTTTACTATGAAATAGATGGTCAAAAACTTGTTAAAGGTAATTCTCTCTTTTTGTCGAATTGAGTAGATGAAAGGAGAGGATTCCTGTGCAAGAAGTAAAAAGCAGTCAAGAAACCATCATTGCAGAAATCAGAGCGTACCAAGAATTTATCGATGAATGGGAACAAGAATTATTGAAGGTACAAGCTGATTTGGATAAAGGCAAAGAAAGAGTTTTGCTATTAAATGAATTAAAACAACGTGTTACACCTGGCTCAAGAACTGAAACCGTAAAGGCAAATATCGATATAGTTGTGGATGAAGTAGTAGAGCTTACTAAAAAAGAATCTCACTTAAGTGGGAATATTAAAACTTATCAAGAGTTTATAAATGAATTAAATAAAATGCTTTAATATCAAGCCTTCCACAGATAATTGTGGAAGGCTTTTTTATGTAAAAGGAGTTTACAATAGGGAAGGCATGAATTCATTCTTCATTAGACATCTTTTAACACAGCATCTATTAATCGTCGATCTGGTTTATATTTTGCTCTGTTTGGCTGACCTTCTGCTCTACGTATATCTAAAGTATTTAAGTTACCTATAACAGAGAAAAGAGTACCAAATTGTTGTTCTTTAAGATTTAAACAAACATGACCCTTGGTTTCCGACATAATGGATTGTGCAATGGTAAGATCCATACTATTTACATTGTGTTTAAGACGGGTATCTAATGTTTCAAAACGCTCTTTTGATTTGCTCCAATTCCAACTTTCTGTTAATGAGGTACTTTCGTGATGATTTGTACAATGAATGTAATTATTAATAGGAAGGCGTACTTGATAACTATTAGGAGTAACTTCTACAACTGCCATATTCCCAAGAGGATCTGCTAACAAATAGTTATTAGCCACTGAACTCGGGAATCTTTTTAACACGTCTATTCCTTCATCTACCGTACGACAATTTTCTAAAATATATTTAACAGCAAAATAAAAATTCAGTCCAGGTTTAATTTCATCATGAGGAACGGATGAAATCCCTACAAATAAACCGTGTTCGTTTATCCCATCAACTTTTCCAATAAAGCAATCTGATTGTCCGAGGTATTTATTTTTATCATCAAAACAAACAAGTGAGGACTCTGTAATATTTTTAAGATTAAAGAGCATATCGTAATTTCGGCCAATAAACATTTCTTTTCCGTTATAGGCGGAAAAAATACTACATTGACCTGCCAATTCGAATACACCAATACTTAAGAGGAACGAGCTTACTTCTTCAAATGAAGAATGACAACCTTTAGCAAAACCTTGTATTTCTTTTACAATATGGGGATCAAAATCTGTAAGAATTTGTTTACACGACTCCCCATATTTTAATTTTTCTTCCATTACTTTCGGAAACCTAAAACCATTTTTATAAAGAATTTCAGCATAATGCTTTCCTGCCTCATAAGAATTTCCTTTTAATCTCGGATGATACATCGTAGTTCCCTCCATTTATTATATGTATGTAAAAAGAATAAACTCTCCAGTAGGGGGAGAGTGTACCCTATAATTATTAAATAACTCTAAACACAAAGGCCCAGGCGCTCATGAAAATTTGAGTACCTGGGTCTTTTATGTTTATTGGTCATACGGTCTGTATTTTTTACGAAGTGATTCAAGCTCATCTTTTTTCTCTATTAGTATGCTTTTTAAAAACATTTTAGGTTGATCTTTAGCTGTCTTTAACTTTCCGTCTTTTACTAATTGCCCCAATCGAACTTTTGATATTTCCAACAGCTCAGCTGCTTCGGTTGCAGATAACAATTCTTCATTTAGAAATTCAAGAAGTTCTTCAGTTGATCCAAATGTGTATTCCATTTATTCACCTAGATTCTGTACAACGCAATTAATACATATTCTAATCTAAGCATTTTATCTAAGTAGATTAGATATAACTTTATTGAGAAGGAGGGGTTAACCTCCTGTAAGTGACTTATTTTTTATTTACTGGTACAACTACTGTTACTTTTTCTCCAATAAATCTGTTATCTTTTGAAGTACTATCAAATACAAATTTTAATTCTTTGACACCTTCTAAACCTTCTTCACCTAAATCAAAAATAACCTCACCTTTTTGAATTACTTTACCAATAAATTCAGATTCAAAAGAGGAAATCATTACATTTGAATCAATTTGACGTTTTGTATCAGTGATCATTTTAGTTGTGCTTGGATGGAAATCAACAGTATCGTCAGATAAATTTTCTCCTGTAATAGAGAGGATAAGTACATTTGTTTCAGCAGCTGTTTCAATTAATTCAGGACTTTGTGCAACTAGTTTAGCTGTTTTCATTTCATCAATTGAAAATTCTACATCAGCACTTTTATATTTTTCATTTGGGCCTTCATATAAATCAGTGATTGTATATGTACCTGCAAAATCATTTTTCACTACATCACCAACATTCGCTTCTGTTAAATTATCAGCTTTATTCGCTTTACTTTCTTCTTTGATTTCAATGGAAGTAGAACCGGTTACAGCTGTATCAAGTGAAGCTGCATACTTAGCAAATTCATTATCTTCCATATCGCCATTCATTTGTAATAAAAACAGTCCACTTTGGTGAGTGTGAGAATAAAACAAAGGACCTGAATTTCCTAGTTCATCATAATAACTCTTTGCCTTTTTTAGATTTTCTTCATTATCGAATAAAAATAATCGACCACCTGAATCATCACCAAGTGAAGGAATTAAAACTCGTTTGCCTTCTTTTCGGATGTTTCCAAATTCATCTTTTGGTAATTCTGAAACTTCACCTAGTTCTAGACCATCTTTTTTAAAATGTTCCAATACGTCATCAACTGTTTTGGCTAGAACTTTTTGTGGTTCTTCAGCTTTAGTACCATTTTCTTTTTGCGTTTCTTCCTTAGCTTTGTCTTCTCCACAACCAGCCAATCCTAAACTTAATACTAATGCTGCACTAAAAATTAATTTTTTCTTCATATATAAATACCTCCCTCGATATTACCATTCTAGGTAATATTGAGGTGAAAGTACATAAAAAAGACAAAATGGATAGTTATCTTAGAATATACGGCTGTATGCGTGCCTTCACTTGAAAGAAGTGAGAGCCATTTTTATTCTTACATTAGTGCACGTTCAATTTACATGTGTTTCTATAAATAAGGGAAATTCTCCTTTTTCCAGATAAGTATTGAACAGAGGCTTGTGACATTCGTGAAATTGGTACATATACATTATGGAAAACATTTGGGTACCATTTCTATTTGGATTCAAAGGACGTAGCGACATTACAAAATTTATTTAATCATTCAACACCAGAAACAACATTGATCTATATAGATATTAATCAAGCTGCATTGGATAAAGCAATGGATAACTTTAAACCAAATTAGGCTGAAATAGCTAACTAATTTTCTTTCAGTTGTAAAACGTACGTTATAAGATATAAAACTGAACTGCCCCCCGTCAAGTAGACAGCGGAAATAATAAAAAATGTATTAAGCGGCTTGAGCCCTAAATTCTAAAGGACTCAAGCCGTTTAATCGTTTCTGGTAGCGATAATGATTATAAAAATGAATATAGTCATCAATCGCTTGTTTTAACTCTCCATATGAATCGTACTTATGTAAATAATACTTCTCACACTTCAGCGTGCCCCAAAATGATTCAATTGGTCCGTTATCAATACATCGACCTACACGCGACATACTTTGTGTCATATTGGCTGTGTCCACAATTCGCTTAAATTCCTTCGATGTATAATTGAAAACCCCGGTCACTATGTATTAGTGGCTGTTCGCCTGATTGTAATAATTGAATGGCTGATTTTATTGTATTCTCATATTTCGCCAACACCTCCATCTGTGAATAGTTCCGTTGAATGTAGTCTTCTACAGCCGCTAATTTTAACTCTTTAGAATAGAATTTACATGAAGTAGCTTCTTGTAATCCTTCACGTCCACCTGCCTCATATTTCATTTTCCATCTATGAAAAGTTTGATGGTCTAATGAAAACCTTTCACACAATTCATTGATAGAATAGTGACCTTCTTCGAACAATTGAAGGATATGTAGTTTTAACTCGAGTGGATGTTTGCTTCGCCCCATAAAAAATACTCCCCTTAGATAAACAGATTTTATTTTTTAATCTGTCTACTTAATAGGGAGCATATCAAAGTGACGTCTTGGTCATTTTCAAAATTATGATTAAAATTTCACATAACTTGCTTCATCTCTGTCTTGGTCATAATATTTAAATCGCTGTATACCATGCTTTTCCTGAAAATATTTCTTTACATTTTCTAAATCTTCTCCAAAAACAGGGTAAGGGTTAGAACCAAAAGAAATTTCATCTTGTGATTCTTTATATATTCTTGCATAAAAAATTTCCTCACAGAAGCGAATTTCAATATTGAAACCTCTATAAATATTATCATATATTCCGTCTTCATTTAGCCCGACTTTGTCTTCAAATGGAATAAATTCAATTTTATAAGTTCTCTCATTTGTATTTAGTGTTTCCATGTTACATTAACTCCTTAATAAATTTATGTATATATTTCATTTTAATGGAATCTTTTTGTTAAGTACATAATATTTCCGAAATATAAACGTTCGCAAAAAAAATATAGTTATACATAACGACTATTACAACCTGTGGGATAACATAAATGAGTATTTTAGTGACTTGACCTAGAAATAATTAAAAACAGAAAACTTTAATTAATACCTATAAATTAGTACCTGCTAAATTGTTAGTACAGATTAAAATCTATTTTTTAGCTGTGAAACGAGCATCGATCAAATGAACCTCTGTTACACAAAAAAGTCACCAAAATCACGAAAAAGTCACATTTCTCCCGAAAACCCATGAAATCAGGCAAAAGGCAAGTCTTTGTACATTCGAGTAAAACCTTGCTATAATAACCTTTGCGAATACATATGAAAGAGGGTAAAAGCATGAACGCTTACGATGAATATATGAAACAGGTAGTGAAGCCAATGCGCGAGGAGTTAGTGGAGGCTGGATTTACGGAGCTTACGACGGCTGATGCGGTAAATGAATTTATGGCGGAGGCGAAAGGGACTTCGTTGGTTGTGATTAACTCGGTTTGTGGATGTGCGGCTGGGTTGGCGCGTCCGGCTGCTCGTGAGGCAGTGGAGGCGGTTAAGCCGGATCATCTTGTGACTGTATTTGCTGGGCAGGATCCTGAAGCGACTGTTGCGATGCGTGGCTTTTTTGAGGATGTGCCACCAAGTTCACCTTCGATGGCGATTTTAAAGGATGGGGAATTGGCATACTTTATTCCACGTGAACAAATTGAAGGGTTCCCTGTGGAGCAAATTGTTACACATTTAACAGGTGTTTTAGAGCAAACATGCGAGAAGTAAAGACTATTGTTACGACAGCGGGCAGACCAGACGATTTATCGTTGGCGCTCGCTGCTTTTGCGTGTGAACAATTAGATGCTCCGCTTGAGCCAAGAAAAAAGCGTTCTGTTCGGAAAATTTCACAGGAATTGCATGCAAATGTAATCGTTGCTGGGAAAAATCGTTTTGAGTATTATGCTTTTGGTGCAGAGGAACCGTTTTTCTTCCATCCGAATTCAGCAGCTTTTCGCTTAAAGCGTGTTGCTCGTGGGGAAGTGGAGCCGTTTTTAGAAGCGGCGCAGCTTGAAAAAGGAAATTCAGTGCTCGATTGTACATTGGGACTAGCGGCTGATGCTATGCTGGCGGCTTATACAGTTGGCGAGGTGGGACAAGTTGTTGGGCTCGAAGCGAATCCGAATGTTGCTTTTATTGTTGAGCAAGGGATGAAATCCTACGATACGACTGAGCTGCCATTAACTGCATGTATGCGCCATATAGAAGTGGTGCAGGCTGAGGCGGTTAGTTATTTGAAAACATTGCCCGACAATACGTTTGATGTCGTCTATATGGATCCGATGTTTGAAGAAATTATTGAAGAAGCCAATAATTTTGAAGCACTACGCATAGCAGGGGAACATGTAACATTAACGGATGAATGGGTAAGAGAAGCGTATCGCGTGGCGAGAAAACGGGTAGTGTTAAAGGCTCATTTCCGCTCAGAATGGTTTGCTAAATATCATTTTCAACAATTAACAAGAATGACTGCGAAGTTTCATTATGGTGTTTTAGTTGTTGATGGAAGTAAATATTGAGTGTTTTTAAGAGGTTTGTTCATTTTTGTGAACGGGCCTCTATTTTTATCTAAAATTCAAAATATGGTAATATATAGTGGAATCAGATTATGTATTTTTGTGGTTGGCAAGTATAAGGATTGCGAAAATATAGTAGAGGTATAAAGAATTTACGAATCTTTATGTGTTGAAAATAAAATTTAAGGGGGATATGTATGAATCAAATTGAGGCGGAAATCGAGCTATTTTTGAAAAATCCATTAGCGGAAGAAGAAAACTTTTGGGATAGCGAAGCATTAGTATGGGTGGATTGGAAAGATTTTGACGAATCTATAGCGGAATATTTTAATGAATACTTACTTGAAGAAGACAAAATAAATGTTGAACTAGTTGAAATTGATAAGCCAAGGTGTGTTGATATTTTCTTAATAAAAGATGAAGTGAAGAAAGCAATCCCGTATGAAGAAGAAAGAACGGATAGGGACACAACTTTGAAAGCTGTGCAGGACTTTATTGCTCCGAAATATCAAATCCGCTGGTACATGGATTCACTTGGCGGAGATACGTTGGCTTTTTGTGTGCTCCCAACTGAAAAGTGGTTGCGGTTAGAGAAAGATTATGGGGAAGAAAAAGTTACCTATTATTTTGCACCTCTATCAAATGACTCGATTATGTTTGAAATGGATATAGATGAAATGTCGGATTTGCTGGAAAAAAGAATGCAGAATGGAAATAAGGAAAGGTGATTTATACATGACAGCAGATAAAATTCCTCGTTAAGCTCGTGGTCCTCCATGGCCAATTATATAGCTCAATTTAATAATTCATTCACAAGGAGAGATAAATATGATTGGTCCGAAAAAAGTAACGAGAGAAAAAAGAATGGAAATTGCTTATTCCATTGCGAACCAAGTTATAGAAAGATATGGCTCGAAGGTGCAAGCAATTGGGGTTTACGGTTCGTTAGCCCGAAAAACAGATGGCCCATTTTCAGATATAGAAATTAAATGCATTTTAAACGCTTTGGATGAAAACTTTTGCTATGAATGGACAGCTGGAGATTGGAAAGCAGAAGTGAACTTTGAAAGCGCAGAACATATAATTGAAGATGCGACGACAGTTGACGAAAGATGGCCACTGACCCATGGCCAATTTTTCAACATTTTACCTATTTATGACCCAAATGGTTTTTTTACTGAACTAAAAGTAAAAGCTAGCTCAATAGATAGCTCGATATTTAAAGAAGCGATCTGTCGAACATTAGTAGAAGAAATGTATGAGTATATTGGTAAAATGAAAAATATTGAATTACAGGGTCCTCAAACATTTTTACCGATTTTGGCGATGGAAATTGCCACAGCAGGTGCGATGATTTTAGGATTACACAATAAAAAATTTTTCACAACTTCTGCTCAAGTATTACTTGAAGCATTGTCGTTTACAGATAAGCCCGAGGGATTTGAGGTTCTATGTGAGTTGGTGATGTCCGGTAATCTCTCTGACGCAAAACAAATTATTGTGATTTGCGAAGACTATTGGGATTCTTTACTAGAGTGGTATGCTCAACATGGGTATCAAATTGAATGTTCAAAGGTTATACCTTGGTAACTTGAAATGAAATCTTTACATTTTAAAAACTATGTGCTATAATATGAATCGTGCTATTTTAGGTGGCATATTTACGTAATCTGGAATTCTACTTTTGTTTTTGAAGATACTTATTCACACTGGCGCATGCTTTGGGGCTGCAAGGACGCAAAAGAAGGTTGGGTTTGCGTTGCTTAAGTTAGAAGGCACACAGTGGAATTTTACCGCGGTGATGAAACTACATGTTTCAATATAATATTTATTCCCCAGATGATTGGGTTGAGACTTTACAATTTACGAAAATGTTACCTATTAAATACTAAAGGGGTGGCTTCGCAAAAGCGAGGCTGCCCCTTGTCTAATTTATTAGGAAGGTCGAATATTTCTGGGTCTACGGATAGAAAAGCCGAAGTCGTGGATAGAACAGCCAAAGTGATGGATAGAATCAATGAACAAATATATTGAAGAGCCTTCTGAAAGTAGACAAACTATGTCTACTCTTTTTTATGTAATGAATTCCCAAATGTCATATCTGTTGTAGTTCTTTTTGATTATTTCTTTAAATAATAGTTCCAATAAATTTGAACTTGTGTAACAATGTTTATTAATATTTTTGATCTAGATATACTTGTAGTTTGTTTTTGATATAGGTATAGTGCAAACGTTACAACAGAATTACTATCAATGAGTATTTATTCATAATGTGATAATTTCATGCATTTTAAATTCAGAATTTTTTTATTTTTAAATAAAATACTACCTAATTGTGGAGGAATAGCTATGGTGTTAAAACAGACATTATTGATGTTATTCGAGCGTTTATAATTGAAACAACCTTTTGAGGATAAAACTAATTTTTTCGATAAAGATGAATGTAACTTTCTGAATAATTTATACGGCTCAATGATATATTTTTAAAAATTAGGGGTGACTGCAAATGAATAAAGTTGGTTTTTTGACGATCGGACAAACGCCACGTTCAGATATTATACCGACATTTACAGAAATATTTAATAAAGATATTAAATTTGTGGAAAGAGGAGCGTTGGATAGCTTAAACGAGGCGGAATTACTAACTGTTTTAGCGAGAAGTGAAAAGAACGCAACTATCTCTCGATTACGGGATGGCAGATCCATAATAATTAATAGAAGAAAACTACTACCATTATTACAAATGGAATTATCAGCGTTAGAACAAGAGGTTGATATGGTCATTGTATTAAGCACAGATGATTTTTCGAATTTAACATGTGAAAAACCTATTTTTCATCCGAATCGAATCGTCACACAAATGATTAGTGCAATGACCGATCAACCGAAGCTAGGTTTAATTATTCCGCTAGAAGAACAGAGTAAAGCTATGGTTAAAAAATGGGAAGATATTTCAGATGATATCACGATTGCTGTTGCTTCACCATTTGATTATGGCAACTTTGAAGAGGCAGCTCGTTATCTTCGTGATTACCGAGTAGATCTGATTGTGTTGGATTGCATGGGGTACAATGAAGAGCATAGAGAGGTAGTACGAAAAGAGAGTGGTATTTTAACAATACTACCGCGTACATTAGTAGCGGGAATCGTGCTTGAATACTTATAAAGTAAGAATAAGAAGGAACGTTATAGATTGTATATAAAATTAGTCGGCAGCCTGTATTATCTTGTACTTTAAAATAGGTCATAACAAAATAGAAAAGTCCGCTAGCTCGCGGACTTTCTTCGTAAAAGTAATTGTATTAGTCCGTAAAGCATAAAGATGATAAATAACCTAACATTAATAAAAGACCAATACCCATTGCGATATCCATGCTCATGTTTTGTACCTCCTTTTAAAAAACGACACATTTATCCTGCATACTGCGAGTAAATGCCCGATTAGTTTGGGGCAACAGGACGATGGTCATACAAGCGTTTTCCCAGGATGTGAAGTTTTTACTTTATACATAAATATTGTACAATGAATTATAAAATTATGAAACCTTTTATAGGGCTTATGCGTATATATTAGAAATAGATTTACCAATTTGTACATAAAGAGAAGGTGTAAATTAATGAAGAAATGGATTCAAAAAAGTATCGTTATTATGGTTGCGTTTTTAACATTTGGATTAATTACGCCAACACATGAAATATGGGAAGCATTTGATCATAATCCATCAAATCGTGCTTCTATCGGATCAGCACCTGGGACAAGTACTGCAGAAGCGGCTGCTCTTCCGATAGAACAAACAGAAATACAGGGAGACCCGATTGACTATAATGCATTGCTCGTTGATGCGGCGAAAGAGCAATCCTATATGAAATTCGGCACAAAAATTGGCCCGAAAATTAGCAATGAGTTTGACGCTATCATCTTCCCTAAAATGGAGGAAGCCATTGCGATGACAGTAGAAGGCTTAGACGATGAATCATTAGCATCGTTAACAATTTCAGAAAAGCCAAGTGGAAACTATGGCGAAAAAATTTTTAATATTACTAGCAATGAAACAGGCATTGATTTAATTCGCTTCCATGTCCGCACGGAAAAACGACCGCAGGACGGCTACTATTACAACTTCCACTACCACAGTGCTGAGGACGACTTTATGGCACACAATAACTTAGGTGATATTTTTTGGGAGAAAAACACACCTCCGAAGTGGTTATCCTAAAAATCACGAAACACTCGCTTAATATGCGGGTGTTTTTTTGTTCGAAAACATTGATATATCAACGTTTGTAGTATATTGTTAATTTGTTTAATTTAGATACCGTTAAAGGGAGGGTAGAGAAAAGCGTGTACCCCAAAATGTACCCCAAATTCATCACTTTTCGAATTCCTCAGATTCTTCAAATGAACTTAAATTGATGATTTCATCCATAAGTTTAGATGCGTGTACTTCATCTTTTTCAAATGAATGTGCGTAGACTTTGTAAATCGTTTCAGGGGTATCACCGACTAAAGCTGCAACTGTAGATACAGGAATTTTATTAGATAACTGTATCGTGACAAATGTGTGCCGTAAGTAATGAGGTGTGAAGTGAGTTATCTTTTCTCGCTCACATATTAAGTCAATGATGCGTTTCAAATAACGTTCACCAATAGGTTCACCAGCATATGTTACAAATACATGCCCATCAGGATTCCGGAATTTATAAGTTTCCATTATTTCTTCATACCACTTTTTATAATCCAGTAGAATACTTTTAATGTTTTCATTCATTGGGAATTTTCGATAACTATTTTTGGTCTTTGGTGTTCTGGATCCATAACGATCCTTAGTTTTGTTTATGTGAATTATATTATTTTCAAAATCGATATCAGTTTCCCACTGCAAAGCTCTCAATTCGCCAACACGCATTCCTGTTAAAAACAGTAGGCTTAGACAAGTATAATGAGTAATTTTGTATTTAGTGCGTGCAATTTCTAAGACCCTTGTTATTTCATCTATGGAAAGAGCATTTCTTTTAATACTTTCAGAAGCTCTACTTAAATTAGGAGTAGAAAACTTCTTTCTATCTAAAATTTCATTCTTAATAGCGAACGTGAAAATGGCATTCAAACGTCTAAAAATCGACATAAGTGTTCCTTCTTTAAAACCTTTAATTATCAACGGATCTATCAATTCTCTTTGAACAACAATATTATTTACGTTTTTTATTTTGAGATGTCCAATTGAATTTATAACATATTGATTCATTACGTAATTATGGTTTCTTTCAGAAGTCGGTTTCCAATTCGTTTTATTAGCATCAATATAAATTTCATTTAATTGAACGACTGTTAAATTATCATTTTCAACAAAACTAACATTCCCGTCTAATATAGAAGCCTTCACTTCAATTAATGCTCGCTCAGCTTTTTCGATTGACTCGAAGCCTCGTTCCGTTTTTTCTCGTCTTGCACCATAACGGTCGTAATACTTGTATCGATATCCAAAAATTTTTTTGCCATTTAGCTTGTACCAATAAACGCCATCTATTTTTGTTTTTGTCATTTTTTCTCGAGCCATGTAGATCACTCCTTTGTGAAACGTAAGTTTTCTTTTTTGTGTTGAAATAATCCATTGAAAAAATTTACCAACGTTTCTAAATCATCTCACAGTTTTTGAGAAAACAGTATTCCAATTCAGCATAATTCTATTGTTAATATACTGTGAGAGTCTTTTTAACGAAAACTCATACTCAACGTTAAACAACGTTTGTAGCTGCATAACAGTAGAAGGTGTGCAATCAAATAAATTGAGTTCATCTAACATAAATGTGGGCATACAGACTTGATACATAAAGTTGTTAGCTTTATTTTCTTGATATTCTCGAAATAGGGGAGACATAAAGAATTGATCTCCGGTATGTAAAAGGACGTGCGATAATTCATGACCAAATTCTTGCCATTGTTGCTGCTTGGTAAGTGATTCATTTAAGAATATGAATGGTTTCTCTTTAGCAAATAATGCTTGGCTACTATCAGACCAAAAAAATACTTTGATTCCTAACTTTTCTGCAATTTCTCTAAAATCCAGAAGGTTAGGGGTGGTAATTCCGATCCTTGTGTAGAAATCTTTGATGTAATCTTCTAAATGACTGTAATACTTCAAACTAACACCTCTTCATTCAAATAAAGAACATACGTTCTTTTGTAGTGTACAATAAAACCCTACTTTTTTGTAGTAGGGTCATGGAAAACTGATATCTTTATATGTATGAGATATTGAGGGAAATTTAAATATATACATTTTTTATATTTTTAAAATTTTCACTCAGATTACCTGTTATGTATTCAAAAGCTAAATAGTTCATTTTTGAATCGAGGTTTTTATAGTTAACGAGTACTATTATTTCTATGAAATATTTAATAATATTGTTACATTTATCAAGTAATAGATTAAAAATACTTTCATCGAACTTAATAATCAGAACATCATCTAAGAATTCACTACACGAATTGTAGGTAGTTGTTCTAGAATGCACTATATCGGATAATTCCCAGTATTCTTTTTTTATTACGTCAGCATATGTAGAGTTCACTGTTTTTTTTAACTCTTTACATAGTCGGAAATTTAAAGATTCTGAATTACAAATATTTTCAGTCATATTTTTCAAACTAATTTCTATATTGTTAGAAAATTTAGTTGTGGGTTCAACTGGAGTTGTCAGCACTAATGATTTAGCATATGTTTCCATTGAGCCGCGAATAACCATAGAAGCGAGTTTATATTTACCTTGTATCAAACAAATTAAAAACTCCATGGAACCATTAAATGAATCAAAAGCCAAAGATTTTGCCTCTTCTAATAAGGGTAATTCATTCAAAATTTCTTTGTAGATATATAAATATTTATGCAAATTTTTTAATGACTGTATATGATAATCTTTCAACATTGAAATGTTCAATTTGTTAGATAATATTTCTTGGAATTTTACAAAATCATCATTAACTCTCATTGAAACTGTTTCTTGAAAAGTACTCATATTATTTTACCTTTCTTTCCTTCAAGATATCTTCTAATAGGCTAGAATTATTATTGTTATTAGATTTAGAAGAAGTATTATCTAAAATAATATTTCTGTTAAGATAATTTATATGAGAATTAATTAATAAATTAGTAATATTTCTATCGGTATTATCGATTATTAAACGTGCAACTCTTGCAGCTAGTAAAGTCCTAGATTTATATAAATAATCTTTAAAAGGTTTTCCTTTATTTAATTCCTTCTCATAGGGTTTTAAATATTCGCTCAAATCAGCGTTTCTTTTGAATTTAACTGTGTCAAATAACATTTGCGTTACTACACCTACAAAAAATGTTTTTTTCTCTTCAAAGCTGAATTTTTTACCATTCAACACAGAGATAATTAATTTATCATCCATTATTACACCTCCACTTTATCTAATATTCTTTGTTCTATTTCATCAATTATATCTAAAATTCGTACTTTTAATTCAGGGTATTGCTTATGATTTCTGTAAATTACTGATGAACTAGAAATTGAGGGTTTATTATATATAACTGTATCGAATTCTTTGACGTTGGAATCAACTTCAAGTGACATTTGTTCGTAGAATTCTTCAATGCTCTCTTTAAAGTTTTTATGACGTCGTGCAATCCCTGTTGGTGATGATGTCTCTTGTAACATCATATATACTACGCCTAAACATTTTAACTCTCCGTCTACTCCGTCAACTTTTTCACCCAATTGTTCTGATAAAATCGTTATTCCAATTGTAGAGAATTCATCTAGTTTTGTAGGAATTAAATAGTAATTAGAAACAGATAAAGCGACAGAAGTTAACTGTCCCCAAGTTGGCGGGCAGTCTATGATAATATAGTCGTATTTATGTATTAAATTTTTTCTTTTAAAAAAGCTATTAAATCTATCTGCCGCAGTGGAATTAATATCTACAATTAATCTTAGGTCTCCAGGGATGATATGCATAGGTTGAATTGCCAAATCATTTTTATGGCTCAAATTATATATGGGATTAAACTCAGTTCCTTCTGGTTCCTCCCCTCTTACTAAACCGCTTTTTGCTTTTTTTGTGAAAATACCTCGAATTGTATTGTCCGTTTTTCGTATTTCAGTATAGCTATCAAAATTACCTTCGTAAAATTTAAACAAAGACTGAGTAGTATTAAATTGAGGGTCTATATCAATTACTAACACTTTATAATCTTTTTGTGCTAATTCAAGAGCTAAATTACAAGATAAAGTAGTTTTTCCAACTCCACCTTTCATATTTAGTATGGAAATAACTTTTGCTCTTTTTTCGACTTGTGTCATTGTTAATCCTCCTAATTTTACTATTATTTATTACTACTAACAATCAGTAGTATATATTAATGTATAAAGTCTTGTGTAAATATAACTATAACCGGTATAAAAAAATATGTAATATCCAATATAGTATAAAATTTACATGTTAGGGTTGTTTTAAAGGACATGCAATTTGCATGTCCCTGATTTATTGTTATTAAATCTCACCGTTATCCTTCAAAATCTCCCACATCTTACGGAGCTTCTGCAAGTCTTCTTCACGACTCTTAGGTAATTCTTTGTACCATTTTTGTAGGGAAGGGTCGTTGGTGAATGCTTGGAAAGCAGACTCATCTTTGTCAAAAGGTTGCTTTTCATTAGTTTCACATAAAATATATGCAACACTTACATCATATTTTTCTGCTAACTTTTGAATACTTCCGATTGAAATTTCATTGCGGCCTTGCTCATAGTAACCGTATGCACTTTCAGAAATATTTAAGAATTTGGCAACATCTGCTTGTGTTAAACTAGCTTCTTTTCTTAACTCTTTAAGCCTCTGCGGTACATTAGACATGATTACACCTCTCTTAAATATGTATTCTCATTATACAACTATTCGTTGGGTCAGTAGGTAAATAATAATCAGAAACAACAAAATATCTAGTTTTTGTGTTGACAAACAACTTTTTGTTGGGTATCATTAAGACAACAAAAAGTTGGGAGATGATTTTTTGGGAACAATAAAACGTCGAATCATTCTTATTAATGCTAGGAAACACAAAAACTGGTTACAAAAAGATGTAGTAGAGAAGCTTTGTAACGAGTTTGGAATAACAATTACCGAAAGCTATTATGGAATGATTGAACAAGGGGTGCGAACACCGTCCCTAGATATAGCATTAGCTATTTCAGCATTATTTGGAATGGAACCATCCAAAATTTTTTTAAATAACAACACAACATTTTGTTGTTTTTGATAAAGGGACAAAGGAGGTTTTATCATGAATCATTTACAGATTATATATGAGCAGGTATTACTAACAAAAAAATTTAAGGTATTTGGAACATTAGAAAATCCATTATTCCTAGCTAAAGATGTGGCTGATTGGATTGAACACAGCAACACGCGCATGATGCTGAAACCAGTAGATGAAGACGAGAAGGTAGTAAACAAAGTTTACACCCTTGGTGGACTACAAGAATCATGGTTCCTAACAGAAGATGGTTTATACGAAATATTAATGCAATCACGTAAACCTATCGCAAAGCAATTCAAAAAACAGGTCAAAAATATCTTAAAGGAAATTCGTCTAAACGGTGGCTATATTGCTACTAATGAAAACGACGATGATGCATCAATCATGGCAAAAGCTTTGCTTATTGCTAATAAAACAATCGAAAATAACAAGAAAAAAATTGTTGAACAGCAACTAATTATTGATGCTCAAAAACCAAAAGTGTTATTTGCTGAAGCAATACAAGCAAGTCATACATCGATTTTAATAGGTGAGTTCGCTAAAATCCTAAAACAAAACGGTGTAGATGTTGGGCAAAAACGTCTGTTCGAATGGCTTAGAGATAATGGCTATTTAATCAAACGTAAAGGCTCTGATTTTAACTCACCGACACAAAAGTCAATGGAACTAGGTTTGTTTGAAATTAAAGAAACGCCAATCCATCACAATAGTGGTGAAATCAGTATCAGTAGAACATCAAAAATCACTGGTAAAGGACAAGCCTACTTTATTAAAAAGTTTATAAATAAGGCGGTGGCGATGTGATTAGTACAACACCTAACGAAACCGTATTGATTCAAACACTTTTCGAGATGTCTGGTATTACATCTGAAAAGGTAAATCAGATGTTAGTGGCAATCGCTAATGATGCAGCTAAGCCACTAATCCTGTTTTGGGATATCAACGACATTATGAAAACTACAACTTTTAGTCGCAAATTTTTGGAAGACCACATTTTAAACGATCCGCGTATACAGCGATATGAACGCCAACGTGAAAAGGGTGGTAAACGTGTCTGGTTAAAAGAACCGACATCAAAATTATTACAAGAAATCATTATGAACGAATGGTATTAAGCAATGCACGGGCAAGTGCAATTTATTAGGAGAGGCCAGGGCAAATGGCCTCGTCAAACTACCAATCTAGTAAGAGGTTGGGGCAAATCAACCTCTTATCTCAATACTAAAGTTAACTTAAAAAAGAAACAATGCAACGGGTGCATAATATGCACAAACTGCATAAAAAGGGTGGATATATATGAACTTTGATGTTGGAGGGTTAATCAAACAATGTCGAAAGAAAGCTAAGCTTTCACAGGAGGCATTTGCAGATTTAATGCACACGACACAATCAACGATTAGCCGAATAGAACAAAATCTTATTGCATGTGAGGCGACATTTTTAGCTAAAACAGCAGCAATTACAAATTCACAGGATGCTGTAATAGCAGCATTATTTAGCGCAGATACAGCACTGCAATTTTTACAAACAGTACCAATGTTTATAGGAGGGTTCTTTTCATGGATATTGTAGAGCAATTAAAGCTAGAAATAGCGATGTTAGAGGCTTGTAACGAAGATTTATTAGTAGCAATAGGAGTTCATAATAAACGTGGTGAGTATCACTTATCTGCTGGGTGTATGAGAAAAATCAATAAAACGACTCGTGAAATCGAAAGATTAAAAGCACATTTACAAGATCAACAAAATTTCATGTGGGTTATCAAGGATTTACAAGATAGAGGATTACTTGGAGAGGTAATGAAAAAATATGCGAATCAAGCCTAGAGCGTGGAAGTACATGACATTAAAACAGAGGCTAATTTATTTACATTTCATTTGCGATAAAAAGGAGTTATCAAAGCTAAATGAATATAAAAAAGCTGCTTAATTGGTTGCAACAATTAAACAGCCATTCGGTTTAGTATGTACCTATTATAACACAAAATCAGACGTTAGCGAGTGTTATCTCGCTCTCGTCAAGCAGCTTACAGCACCGTCTCCCTACGGTATGCTTTGCCGACACTGTAAGTTGCTTGATGGGATGCCATCAAAAATAATCGAAAGGGTTGATATGTATGAAATTGAATCAAGCAATATCTAGGATTGTTGATTTACCAAACATTCTAGAGCAATACGGAATACCGTCAGAAAACGTAATTAGTGTGCAGTATAGTGATAGCGCAATGATTAACGCTGATATTTTAGTACATTTACACCGCAAAGAAACTATCGAAAAACTAGGTAACTGCAATGTCGAAAAGTTTATAGGTTACGATGACGCAAGCTGGACACAGTATAGATTCGATAAAGACGGCATTTCATTTGTTTGCTGTGAACGTGAGGCGATAGCATGAGTGTTCTATTAGAAATAGAAAATCCAATGGTGCTTGGCCACATTGAGTATCCAATGCCACCTTATGAGCCAGCTGTGAGTTTTGAAATGCACGATGATTTTGGTAGTTTCATAGCTTCTGGCGATGTTTATTTCGAAATCGGTGATGCGATTGTACACATCGACAATATCAGTGATTACTTGGCTGTTGGATATATGGATGAATCAACTTATGACATGACTGATTCAGAGGTAATTGCTTATGTGCAGGAGCGTTATGGGTTTGCTCATACAAAAAAATAAACCACTTGGCAGAGTGGTCTAAGAAAACATATTAATTGCGCTCATTATAGCGCACTACAGGAGGAATTTCAATGAGTAACTTAGCAGAACAATTCCATAGTCCTCAAATGGGACAACCTCAATTTCAAGGTGGTGGAGCATTAGCACAAGTTAGTGCTTCCCGTGAAATGGAAGAAGTTAAAGGGCAAATATTTATGGCGAAGTCATTTCCGAGAAATATTTATGAAGCTGAAAAAAGAATCTTAGATGCATGTAAACGTTTTTCATTAGCAGATGCAGCGTTGTATTCATACCCACGTGGAGGCACAAATGTTACTGGACCTTCAATTCGACTTGCTGAGGTTTTAGCACAAAATTGGGGGAACATTTCTTTCGGTGTTAAGGAATTGGAACAACGGAATGGCGAATCGACAGCTATGGCTTTTTGTTGGGATTTAGAAACTAATACAAGACAAGAAAAAACTTTTACAGTTAAACATTCAATAAAGACAAAACATGGATTAAAGATACTATCTGATCCACGTGATATATATGAAAAAGTAGCTAACGACGGTGCTCGCCGACTTCGTTCATGTATTTTGAGTATTATTCCAGGAGATGTTGTAGAAAAAGCTTTGAAAGAGTGTGAAGTGACCATACAAGGTAATAACACGGAACCACTGAAAGATAGACTAGCAAATGCTTTAAAGCTTCTTAAAGAGTATTTTAAAGTCACACAAGAAATGGTTGAGGGCAAGTTCGGTTACAAAACAAGTGAATTTACAGAACAAGACTATGTTGGTTTAGGAAAAATATACAATTCATTGTGTGATGGTATGTCAAAGGTTGAGGATTGGTTTTACAAGGAAGTTGGTAAGAACCAAACAAGTGGACTAACTGCTGAATTTGAAAAATCACAAGAACAGCAAAAAACTGAGGTGAAGCAAGATGATAACGTCATTCCAATTGAACAGCCAGAATTACCACTCGAATGAGGCAAACCAACATTATATGTCAGTATCTCAGTTTAAAAGTGCTTTGGAATGTGAAGCAAGGTTAATCGCTGAGATGAAGGGCGAGTTTATTCGTCCTCCATCTCCTGCGTTAATTGTTGGATCATACACACACGCAGCATTTGAAAGCAATCAAGCTTTTACTGAGTTTTGTGAAGAGAATCATAACAGTATTTTTAAGAGTCGTGGTGGGAAGTACGCTGACTTTGAACAAGCAGACAGGATGATAGAAACCTTAAAAAACGATAGATTTGCAATGTTTGCTTTAGATGGTGAAAAAGAAGTTATTTTCACAGGTGAAATATTTGGAGTGCCTTGGAAAATTAAAGTCGATTCAATAAACCATGAGCGTAGATTATTTAGTGATTTAAAGACCACTCAGAGCCTTTATAAGCGATATTGGAGTGAGAAATACAATAAGTATGTATCATTTGTTGAAGCTTATGATTATGTGCTACAAATGGCTATTTATCGCGAAATAATCTATCAAAACACAGGTCAGTATTATGTTCCATATCTAGTTACAGTCACTAAGGAAACACCACCTGATAAGGAAATACTGGAATTTGAAATATCTGATTTCGATTTTGAATTTGAGTATGTGAAAACTATGTTACCTAGCATTATTGAAGCAAAAAACTATAAAAAAGAGCCAGTACGATGTGGGAAATGTGAATACTGTCGGATGACTAAACAACTCACTAGAACCATTAAAGTTGGCTATTTATTAGAATGATGAATAATATACCGTCAAAAGTTTTATTGCCTGCTTGGATATTTGAGCAGGCGAAGGAATGAAGAATTCAGTCGCTTGGTGCTTAAGTGTAAGACTAAACTTGTCATTTCTTGCGCTTACCCGGGAAATTATTTTTATTTCCTAACCTGATTGTTAATAAGTCTGTGATTAAAAAATTCGAATATAAGGAGAGTCGAGGGCAAATGGCTAAATACAGATACGTCTACACAACTTTTTGGAACGATCCTCGTGTGGTTGAGGAAATGACAGCAGAGGATAAATACTTCTTCCTGTATTTGCTGACGAATGAAAGTACGACTCAAATTGGCATCTATCAAATTACCAAAAAGCAAATAGCTTTTGATATGGGTTACTCAATGGAAAGTGCTGGTGCGCTGCTACAAAGGTTCAGAGAGCATCACAAACTTATTAAATACAATGAGGAAACTCGTGAAATAGCTATTAAAAACTGGGGCAAATACAACCTTAATCGCGGAGGCAAACCGATTCTTGATTGTGTGAAGTCAGAATTAAAAGAAGTGAAAGATACCACATTAATTCAATGGGTAGGTGAAGGAATCTCGAATGATTCTGTACGTATCGTCTACGAGTCGTACTACGATACGTCACACGATACGTATAACGTTACGTCAGAAAATGAAGAATCCAGTAATGATGCGGGTTCTTACGATACGTTAACGATACGTGGACAAAAAGAAAAACAAACAGAAAAAGAAAAACAAAAAGAAAATAAAAAAGAAAAACAAACAAAAGACAGTGAAGGTTGTCAGTCGGTTTCTTCTCAATCTGATTTTGCTAGATTAGTTGAATTTACAAATCATAACATTACACCAGTTCTTCCGACCATTGCAGAACACCTTGGTTACATCTTAGATGACTATAAAGATGTGGATTTAATCTTAGCAGCATTACAAAACGCAGTATTTAATAATGCTCGCAACAAAATTAAGTATGCAGAAGGAACATTAATCAACTGGCGTAAGGAAATGATCACAACTTACCAGCAGTTACAAGCTAAAGAGGAAAGAGAAAAAAACAACAAGCGACAACAATCTAACCAATCCTACCAAAAGCCTAAAGGTCGAACAGAAATAGTGCCAGAGTGGTTCGCTAATCGTAATAACAAAGAAGAGCCACTAACACCAGATACTGAATCTGATAACAACACGATTGATTTTGAGGTTGAGAGACAAAAGGCCTTAGAAAATATTGAAAGAATGAGGAATAGGAGTGAAGCGAATGGTTGAGAAAGTGGATGTTAGTCAAATGATTATGAGAATGAAAGGGGCTATTGCTGCATGACATTAAAAGATAAATTGCTAAAAACATCACGTAATGCAATTGAAGATTATGCACTTACATTTGCGTGCAATATAGAGCCAAAGCTAGCGGAAGAAGCTCGCGGTGGTAGAACAGAATATATTGTTTCTATTGCAAATGAACATCATCATATTTTAACTTCTCCACTTTTCTTGAGTGTTGTAAACGATTTGTTGGAAGGTGTGAAGGCAGAAGTAACCCAAATATCTACTAATTCACTCTTTCCAAGTTTTAAAAAAGAAGTCTTATGTTTAAGCTGGGGTGATTTGAATGATTAACCGAGTCGTATTAGTTGGCCGACTTACAAAGGATCCTGAGGTACGTTTTACACCAAATGGCGTTGCAACATGTCGCTTCACAGTTGCAGTTAACCGTACATTCAAAGGGCAAAACGGTGAAACGGAAGCAGACTTCATTAGTTGTGTCGCTTGGCGCAAACAAGCTGAGAATCTAGCAAACTTCATGAAGAAAGGTAGCTTAATAGGTTTGGAAGGGCGAATCCAAACAGGCAGTTATGAAGGGCAAGATGGCAAGCGTGTGTACACTACAGACGTTGTTGCCGATAGTATTCAGTTTTTAGAACCGAAAAACGGTACAGGAAGCTCGCAGGGCGCATCAAACTACGAATCTAGTACAAATACAGGGGGAGTAAATAAAAACGCTCCACAGGGCAATGATGGCGGAAATAACAACCAGCCAAGTTATTTAAGGGTAGAAGATGACCCGTTTGCAAATAGTAAGGGTCCGATGCAAGTTAGCGAAGATGATCTCCCATTCTAAAAAAGAGGTGGTAAATATGGCGGCATTAAGAAAAATCACCAAGGCTAGAACATCACGAGAATTAGAACATTTGGTTGCAGATGATACGGAGAGAGGTTGGAACGTTGCGAGTCGGATGAACTACATTTCTCAAGACCCACGACCTTATCAAATACTATTGGAATTTAATGTTGAAAGGGAACAGGTGAGTTTATGAACTTAACAAAATTATTTGAAACACAAGCAGTATTGGACGAGCACATCATACAGGAGCATCCAGAGTTACGCGGGCAGAACAATCTGGATTGGAAGCTACTTGCACTACAGGTTGAGCTAGGGGAGTGTGCGAATGAATGGCGTGGGTTTAAGAAGTGGAGTAAGGACCAGGAGCCACGAACTAGAGTGGCATGTCAACCTTGTAACGGATCAGGTCTTCTTAGCTTTGTAGTTAAGAAAACATGTAGATTTTGTAATGGGAGTGGTACAGTGGGAAATCCACTCCTTGAAGAGTACGTTGATTGCTTGCATTTCATTTTGAGTATTGGATTGGAAATTGACGTTGAAACATCATTAGTTTGGGATGATATAGATTTCTTTGACACTGATATTACAGTTCAATTCATCGGAGTTGCTTCAACAATTTCACAATTGCGAAATTGGAAAAGTCGTGGTTCGTGGGAAGGGCTGTTCAGTAAATTCTACATTTTAGGCAAGATGCTTGGCTTCACATGGGAGCAAGTAGAGGAAGCTTACTACGCTAAGAACAAAGTCAATCATGAACGTCAAAACACTGGTTATTAAGGATGTGGAAATATGAACACTTTAACATTTGAAATACCAGGGGTCATACAACCTCAAGAGCGTCCTCGCTTTAGTAGACATGGGAAAGGCGTGAGAACACATGACGCACCAAAGAGTAAGGACTTCAAAGACTTTGTAAAACTCGTAGCATGGCAAAATAAGCCGTCTGAATTGATTACAGGACCGATAAAGCTACAAGCTGATATTTATCTCATGCCACCGAAAAAATACCATACAGGACCCAAAAGAGCACTTATAGCTAGTGTCGAATTGCGACCGACAACGAAACCTGATGCGGATAACCTGATTAAGGGCATAAAGGATGGAATGAGTAAAATCATCTGGCACGATGACGCGCAAATCGTTGAACTAAACGTTCGTAAGTTTTATTCGGAGCAACCTAGAGCAGAGGTGACAATTGAATGGGGTGCTTAACGGTACGCAAGGAAGTTAAACAACGTAGAGCAAGGCTAATCAATCAACAGGACCACATAGCTTTTCTTGAGTGTAAAGGATGCCCAAAACGTAGAGCTTATGATCCATCAAAAAAATGCAGTAGATGCAAGACTTATAGGAAACTGCGGAGCATTGGGAACGAGCTTGAGCAGATTAGTCGTTTGCGTAGGTGGAATAAATGATATTTGAAAGAAATTGTACAGTCAAAATCTTGTATGCCTTTTTTAAAAATTCACATACTATCTTTGATGAATATTTTTAAAGAGGTGAAGATATGGAATGCCCTAAATCAGCTACCATTTTGCAGAATGTAATCAATTTTACAGCGGCAAATTTCAATTCAGAAGAAGCTGTAATTATTATAATAAAGGCTATTGCAGAAGACATGGCTGAGAGAAGAAAAGTGGAACAATTAGTTAATGAAATTACAGATCGAATCGAAAAAATTATCGACCGAGCATTTTTTGAGCAAAATGCTGCAGATTTAGAAGCTCTTCAGGATTTAGTTTTTGACTATGCTGGCTCTAAAGAAACTGACACTGGATTATTAAATCATCTCCATACTTTATCTAGGACTTTGTTTCAAAGGTTCAAGAATGTGAATTCCATCGAAGGGATTCTATGTACAATCCTTGCAGGAATTTTATACATGCTTGTATTAAAGGCAAAAGATAAGGTAGGGATAATTGAAGATGAGAATTTAGTCAATCGTGGCAGAGAATTGGGTGAGTTGATAAGGGAAAAGGTAGTTATTCTGTATGATTCAATAGCCCCTGAAAAAACTCTTGGTACTTGTTATACGAATGAAATAGAAGTTTTTGTTCCACCTCAAAGTCATCAACGTGTTATTACAACTAATACCTGGTTACCTGATACTTTGGTTCGTAATCAATTTTATGGTTCTCGTAGAGACATACCAGAAAATATACATGAAATAGACCCAAAGGAAATCATTAAGATTATGGGAGATCCGTCTCTAGAAGAGTGTAATAAGGAACGTGCTTTCCGCTTTGAATGTCGTAAACAAGAAGCCGAAGGACTAAGAGATAGTTTAATAAGTCTCGCAGAAACTTTTGAACAAATAAATTAGTCCGGCGTTAGTCATTTTCACCTTTTAAAGGCACTTAGCCGACATCGTTATAGCCGTTACATCTTGACCTGTTATTACGACCTATTTAAAAACACATTTTTTTGATGGTCTTGAAAATTAATTTAAAAATAAAAAAGCTGCAGCGTTTGCACACGCTACAGCTTAGAATTGGTTTATGCCCTTTGAGTATCTCAAATGTATTATATCAGGGGGCTACCAATATGAGCAAACAAGATTTAAACAAACATTTATTAGAGCAATGGGTAAAAGATTATCACTGGATGGTAAACACGGTAAAGGAACTTCGTAACGGACTGATTGTTGGGGCAAAGACAGCTCAGTACGGTATTGAAGCAACTTTACCAAAGGCAGCAGGAGGCGTAAGTGATCCAATTATGTCAGAGGTCGCTAGACGTTCGAAGCATGTTAAACGAATTAAAGAGTATAAGTATAAGATTACAGCAGTGCAAGAACGTATCGATAAGGTTCATACACCACGAGAAATTGAAGTGCTGTTTTGGTTATTAGAAGGTAGTTCAATGCGTTCGATAGCTCAACATATGGCTTTATCAGCAACGAGTATTAAACGCATTAAGGATAATATTGTGAAACAGATGATAGCATGAAGTGGGACCTTGGCTCCTACGAATTTATTGCCACAATCTTTGGATTGTGGCAATAAATAAGCTTTCTATTTAGGTATCTATTAAACCTACACGCAAATTAACAATCAATACTAATCATGGTTTATATTGTTCGTCCTCAAATACCTGTTTTATATTTAGAAATATTTTTTTCTTTTTCAAAAATAGAAGTATTCTGTTCATATTTTTTGGGATTAGATAACTTTTCAAGCTCTTGTATCAACATATCTTCTAAATCTATGGACTCTTTCATGTTTTCTTGGGTTTGTTTAACCTCCCTAACAAGTAATCTAACTATTTTTTGTCCATTCGATTTCACAAGGTATGTACGTATATAACCATCTTCATATCTGGTTTCGAATTTAGGTTTGATTTTTTTTTCGTCTTCGTCTTTATTTATATTATCAATTCCAAATAAATCCAAGAGACTTTCATTTTTTATATTTTTATTTACCTCTGTTTTCAAATAATTTAATGTATTACTGGTTTGAATTTTCATTAATAATTCTCCTTTGAATTCAGTATTTCTTATACCTTATTATAACCTTTAAAGTTAATAAATGGAGGTTTTATTATGGAAATTCGTTCAGTACTTTTAACATCAGTTTGGTAATGCATAAGCATAAGTAGCATTAAAGACAACACTGTTAAATTGCTCAAAATACTGGAGTTTTAATAAATTCGAAATTACTTAGAATAAAATAAAAAGCCGCAGCGTCGTCACACGCTACAGCTCAGAATTGGTTTATGCCCTTTGACGGTGCTTTACAACATTATTATATCACACCGTAGGAGGGCAAACCTATGTTAAAAGGGCAAACGGAAGTTACTAAAGAAAATCTGTTACAGTGGATTGATAATTATCGATGGATGGTTGAAACGATTGAGGAAGCAAGGCAGCCAATAGCGAAAGTTGATAACAGCAGTTACATCGGGGCTAAAACAGCTATGTATGGTATTGAGGCAACATTACCAAAGGCGAGTGGCGGGACAAGTGATCCGGTGTATACAGAAGTACAACGTCGTGTATATTCGTTAAACTATCGAATTAAGGAATATGAACAAAAGATTGCAGAGGTGCAAAAACGTATTCCATTAGTGCATGGAGATCGAGAGATTGAAGTACTTCATAGATTGCTTGATGGGAATAGTATGCGAGCGATTGGTAAGCACATGAAATTATCCAGTACGACAATTTTTAGGGTCAGAAACAATATTTTGAAACAAATGAAATTGTAATAAAAAAGAGACAAGATAAAGCTTGGTGATTCTTTCTAGAGAGGGTTTCCAAGTTTTTTAATACCAGTAATAATATAAATTGTAAATTGTCTTGTATTTTAAGAAACAAATTAAAATAAAGGGAAAATTGATGTAAAATGAAATGAGTAGAAAAACAATCTTCATCAAAATTGAATAAGGGAGATTAAAATGGATAATTTAATTATAGAACATCTAGCATGTTTAGAAGTAAACAGGGTTATTTTGCAAGAACCATATAAATTAGTTAGTGAAGTACAATTTAATGACAAAAGCCCTTCCTTTGATGGGGAAATAATTATTTACAATTCAAATGACTTGAAGAAAGAAAACATAGAAGATGCTGTAAAAGTGCAAATTAAAGGGACTACGTTATTTAAAAAAATAAAAAGTAATGGTAAGATTACTCATTCTATAATGAAATCGGATTTAGAAAATTACAAAAGAACGGGCAAAGGGGTTTTGTATTTAGTAGTTACGATTAATAAAAAAAATAAAAAAATGCAGACTTTCTACAATTCGTTAACTCCACTTGAAATAGAAAGATTATTAAGTATCATTAAATTGAAAGAACAAGATTCTTTATCAGTTGATTTTAAAATTTTAAAAGATGGTGATTTAGAATATATATGTAGGGCCCATATTAAAAATGTTAGGAAACAACCAAATAACTTTATTGAAATGGGTAAAAAGAGAAATTATGAAAAATATAAAATTGAGTATGATGTTATAGCTAGTGAGTTAAAAGATTTTAACTTGTTGGATAATGTAGCATATGTTTACGGAGTTGAAGGAGATTTTGAATACCCGATAGAAGCAATAATACCTGAAATTGTAAACATAAATGGAGAAGAAACCCTTATTCTTTTTAAACAAGAAATAAATGTTAAATATAATATAACAGAATCTCAAGATGAAATTAAACTCCTAGTTGAAGATACACTTGTATTTACTTTATCTAAAAAACACAAAACCGGAAAATTAATGATGGGTAAGTTAAAAACAATTGAGTCGTATTTGAAATGTTTGAAAGTATTAAAGTATATTTTGGCAGAGAATAGGTTCCCTTTTAAACTATATAACATAATTGCTTCTCTTAATGAAAAGGAAAAATACAAAAATATTGATCAAGAGATAGAGCAACATATAGAACTACAGAACATTTGTAAAAGAATTGGAATTAACAGTGATTATAGGTTCGATGATAATGAAGATTTAGAAAAGTTGTTCAATTCAATACATAATATTTTTTATGAGAAGAATTACAAGGCTATTAATAATAACGAATCAGAAAGTATTCTTCGTCTTAAATTATCAGATTATATAACTTTGTTGTTATATAAAGATAGTAAAGATGATTTATATTACAATATATTTGATGAAAATATGTTTAATGAAATCGATGCGTTTATTCCTAAGAACCCAGGAGAATTTAATCCTAATACAGATGATTATTATAAAATAAGTTTATATAGTAATTTCAAAATACATGATTTGTTGTCTCTAACAAACTTTAATTATGAGATTTATGAAAAGTCATTTAAAGCAGATGCTCATGATAAATCATTAGAATTTAATAATCAAATTGCTTTAGATTTAATTTCTGTTTATGATGAGACGAAAGATTTTAAATTCTTGAATCTCGCAAGAGGTCTTTTAAGTGGTTTAGTAGAAACCTCAAAAGAAAATAATATTTATAAATTGAATTTGCTACAAATAAAAAAGAGAAATACTATTCCATTTGAAAAATATGAAGAAGAATTTTTATTGGATTTCTTAGAAATGGATGATTTGCAAACGAAATTTGTTGTACAGGTAATTTTAGGATCTAAAACTGCAGCTGAAAGATTATTTAAGCAAATGAGTTCTGATGAAAAAACTGATGTTCAGGAATGGCCAATATTTAATTTATTTTTAGAAATGTAAAGTGTCTAAAAGATGATTAAATAGTTTAACACAAGAAACAAATGTAACAAAAGGAACAAATGTAACAAAAGGAACAAATGTAACAAAAGGAACAAATGTAAAACATGTATGATGTTTTGTAAGAGAAAAAGTATGGTGTAAACTCGGAGGTAGGTCGGTGCGGCAAGGTTTTCCTCTCTTGGTATTTATGAAATCCTAAATATTAGGGAAGACAGACCGACGACCGACCTGCGCCTCATAAACTAGTTCGAGGCTAGACATACACGGCCGGCCCATATTTTTTAAGAGATAAGGGAAAAGGCAATTAAAGCTGAAGGAGTGGTTATCATGTGAACTTCGTCCACTTTCCATAATTTCAGTCAAACTTACTACAATAACAAAGTGCGCGGATACGCACTATAAACAAAAACACAATTCGCTTTACAAATATAACGTGGTGTAGCTCTACCACGAGTCGAAAGTGAGCTAACTCGACAAAAAAACAATAGCAAAGCTTTCATCTTAGGATGGAGGCTTTTTCTTTTGCTTTGAAAACTGCATCAAACAGTCAAAACACTTTGTGATGAGAGGGCAGAGTTTGATGTGGTTTTGAGAGTGAAAATAATCGTGTCAAAATATTATTACATATTTGTTTAATTACGGGATATGGTAATGGCAGGAGGCGATAAAATTGAAATCACAAATACCAAATGACGCAACTGCTTTTCTATTAAAATTTGTTAAACCGGAATATGAAAATGATTTTATTCAAGGTAAGCTTCGTATGAATCCACTTAGTTATTTTATCGAGAGAGAAAAAGAAACTGGTGATAGAGGTGTAGGCGATGCTTTGGAAGCTTCAGCTGTATATGCAGATGTCGAGATGACATTAATGGATCCTGAAACAGACGAAGTTTTAGTTAAAGGTAAGGCAGAGAGAATAAATATTCATTCCAATGATAGAATTAAATCACCAGTTTTGTGTATGTATTCTGTTGATAAAGATGTTTTACAAGTAAGTTCCGAAGATGAAAGTTCAATAGAGGTTTTTCCTCAAATTGAAAAAAATGAGCTAGAAAAATTGATTTCAGATTTTGGAGATAATATGTTGATTATCAATGCCAAACTCTTTATGGATCGAGTTAAAGAAAAGTGTGAAGAATTACAGATAGACTTTAAAGCAGGAAAAGTGAAATACTATGATTTTAGTAAAAATTATTCAGACAGAGTAAGTAAATACTTAGATTTAGATAGTTCTGATATTTGTTTTATTAAGGATGACTATTTTAAAGCCCAAAATGAATATCGATTACTACTGGAAAATGTAAGTACAGAAAGCTATCATATTTTAGATATCGGTGATATATCTGATTTAGTTACAAAATTTAAAATAAGCGATTTCTTTAGTGGAAGATACAAAATTATCTTAAAGAAAGAAATGATTGAGGTTGGGACAGAAGGTTTTAAGTAACTTGAAAAGCCGAACTATTATAACAGTGCTGACACAGCATTCTACAATAG
>NZ_JBEGDG010000033.1:0-36136 GCF_040183165.1 Lysinibacillus zambalensis | reverse complement strand
AAGTGTGGTGACACATGGAGCTGACGAATACTAATCGATCGAGGACTTAACCAAAATGTTTGAAACATTCAATGCACCGTTTATCCAGTTTTGAAAGAACAAACTTTCATCAAGGGTTTCAAGATACGATGTATATTGAAAGCCGAAGAGAGCTTCAAGACACAAGTAGTACAAGGAAGCAAACGAGTGAATGAGGGAGCGTACCTCTGTACGTGACCGATTGAACGAGAGAAGCTGACGCAGTAATACGCCGTGTATTGGAGGTCGAAAATAGTCTAGTGATGATGGCAAAGAGGTCACACCCGTTCCCATACCGAACACGGAAGTTAAGCTCTTTAGCGCCGATGGTAGTTGGGGGCTTCCCCCTGTGAGAGTAGGACGTCGCTAGGCACCTAGAAAAGTCGAGGATTTATTTCTTGGCTTTTTTTGTTTGCAATTTTTTAGAACGAGAGAACTCTCCTTCCTCAAGGTGTGTAGGGCGATAACCTAATTCGTTCGAATGCTACACAAAATCTTGAAGTCAGCAAAACAGAGTTAATTTCTTAAGATTAACTCTGCTTTTTTATTTTCCGCAAACCGAATTTTTTACGAAAGCCGCCTCAACTACGCTCACCCTTTTTTCCTAAAACAACTAATAATCCAAGAAAAATATACGGATATGATAGAAGTGTCAATTCAAGAAAGCTTAACCCGAATAATGAAGAATGTTCATCTGCATAATTACCGGCATCAACCAAATATTTACCAATTAACAAATAACTAGATATAGAAAGAATAATCAGTAGTAGCCCAATCATATTAAATTTAAATTTGCAGATTGTATAGATAGTTACTAGAATATAAATCAAACCAAGCAAAATTAATAAGAAGAAAATATACAATGGTTCAAAAACACCCACTAAATCCCTCCTAAATTAAATAATAACTTTCTTGCTCCGTTACTTTAAAACGTTCGAAATGAACAGGAGTTCCAATTATAAACAAATCTTCCGTTTAATATTAACTAAAATTCATTCCTGCTTATTGAACAAACCCACTCGATTGATTGAAAAGCAACAATCTTTTAAAAAACAGCCATTTTCATTGATTTTAGAAGATATAAACAGAACTTTCAGAAAATATATTGTATTGTGAAAAAAACTGTGCTAGGCTATGTATCATGCAGAATGAAGTTCGAACTTCAAAAATAAAATAAAAAAGGATGTACTTCTTTGATGGATAATCAAACAATTCACCAAGTCATTCAACATAAATACCAGGAACTTTCAAAGAGTCAGCAGAAGGTAGCTGTCTTTATTCTCAAAAATATGCAGACTGCAGGTATTCATTCAGCTGCATATGTGGGGGATAGGGCAGGGGTAAGTGAAACGACAGTTATCCGCTTTTGCTACGCTATAGGATTATCGGGTTATGCTGAGTTGCAACGTGAGATAACGATGCATTTATTCAATGAAGGAAATACTAGTAGCTTGCAAAATTATTTGCAATCAAAACAGGCACTTTTTGAAACGCCGCGGTTTTATGAAAAAACGATGGAAAAGGATGCTTCTAGCATTTTAAACGTTGCAAAGAACATTAACGAAGAAGATTTTAATCGTGCTTCCGTCTTGCTGCATACGAAGAAAAAAATTTATATTATTGGGAATGGTTCGTCCCATTTAGCGGCACAATGGTTGTATTTTACGTTAAATATGCTACGTTCTAACGTCGTGATTTTAGATTTTGAAACTAGTGAAATCATTAGAGCTTTACAAGAAATCGATGAGGATAGTGTGGTCATTATTTTATCGTTCCATCGCTATTTTAAAGAGCCGATTCAATTTGCAGCTGAAATTCAAGAAAAACATTGTGAAATCATCGGCATTACAGATTCTAAAATTGCACCTATTACACAATATGCGACGATTACTTTTATAAATGAGCAACAAGAAATGTCTACGATTGATGCAATGCCAGCACTGATTTCATTTTTAAATACATTAATTGCAGGTATGACTGCACAGGATCACGACTATTATGAAAATCAACGCGTAAAATATGATGATTTCCAAAATAGCTTTTTAGCAAATCGATGGAGTTGAATAATATGAATCAAGTATTACCTAACTTACAGCCGAGATTGGCAGAGATTTTTACACATCTACATGAGCATCCGGAAATTAGCTGGCAGGAAAAGCAGACAACGAAATACATCGCCAATTTGTTGAAGGAGGCACAGATGGAGCCTCAGTTATTCGAAGATATGACCGGACTGTATGTAGATATTGGGAAAGGAACGCCGAGCGTTGGATTTCGTACGGATATCGATGCACTATGGCAGGAAGTAGATGGTGAATTTAAGGCGAATCATTCTTGTGGTCATGATGGTCACATGACGATGGCTATTGGGACAGCACTAGTGTTGAAGGATATGGAGCATTTGCTTCCCGGTGCAGTACGTATTCTTTTTCAGCCTGCTGAAGAAAAAGCACAAGGTGCTCGAGCATTCGTTGATAAGGGGCTTATTGATCCTCTAGAATACTTATTTGGTGTCCATGTTCGTCCGTTGAAAGAATTACGGGACGGAACGTACGCCCCGGCCTTGTACCACGGTGCGGCAAAGCTTTTTACGGGGACTATTATTGGAGAAGAGGCTCATGGCGCACGACCTGAACTTGGCATTAATGCCATTGAGGTAGGGTCCGCAATTATTGAAGGTTTACAAAAAATCTGGACAGACCCTAATGTCTCTTCGTCAGTCAAAATGACGCAATTTAATGCAGGAGGAACCTCTACGAATATTATTCCTGGGAAAGCAACATTTAGCATTGATGCACGGGCACAAACAAATGAAGTAATGGAGTCTCTCACGGATGGTGTTGAACGTGTAAAAGCATCGGTTGAAGCGATGTATGGAGCCAAAATTTCTTTAACTGTAGATGCACATATCGTTGCAGCATTAGTGAATGATGAGGCCTTACAGCATATGAATTCCGCTATTGTTGACGTGGTTGGGGAAAGCGCATGTACTCCACCAGTCGTTACCCCTGGAGGAGAGGATTTTCATTTTTATACGTATGAGCGTCCAAACCTTAAAGCAACAATGCTTGGCTTAGGTTGTGGTGTAACACCAGGCTTACATCATCCGAAAATGACCTTTAATCGAGAGCGGCTTATTACAGGAGTGAACATTATTACGAGAGCGATTTTACGAGCTTTATAGAACGAGCTGTTCATATAGGATAAAGATATAGAAAGAAGTGATAGGATGATTGACATAAGGGAAATAAAGACAATCGAGCAGCTGGAACAAGCTCAGCAATTGGAATATAACATTTGGGGGATGCCTTCTATTCCCATTCATCAAACGTTAACCGCTGTGAAAAACGGTGGGATCGTTGTGGGTGCCTATGATGGTGAAAAATTAGTTGGCTTTTGCTATGGCTTTTCGGGGTTTCGAGAGGGCAAAAGCTATTTGTGCTCTCATATGTTGGGGATAGACGAAAATTACCGCTCTCAAGGAATCGGTGAAAAATTAAAATATGCCCAGCAAGCCATTGCTATAGAGCGGGGCTATGATTTAATGGTATGGACCTTTGATCCGCTGGAAACACGTAATGGTTATCTTAATCTCTCCAAATTAAATGGCATTTGTTATACGTATATAGAAAATTGCTATGGAGAAATGCAGGATGGTTTAAATAAGGGGTTACCCTCTGATCGTTTTGAGGTGAGCTGGTATATAGCCTCTGATTACGTCAATAAAAGCGTTTCAATAGATGCAAAGAATGCCACACCAGTGGCTAACTGTGTACAAAATGAACAAGGATTCTTATATTTGGAAATAACTGAAAATTTAAAATATAATAGCGATTTATATACGCTGCCTGTACCGAAGGATTTTCAAGCATTGAAGTTGCAAGACCCGACATTAGCATTGGACTGGCGCTTCAAAACGAGACGCATATTACAACAATTGTTTGCACAAGGTTATGCAGCCGTTCAATTGCAACAGCAAGAAAATTACAACGAGTATGTTCTCGTTAAATTAGAAACTTTAGGACTGGAAGGGGCAAAGCAATATGAAAATAACGGAATGTACCATTAGACATTTAAAGATGAAATTAAAAGAACCATTTACAACAAGCTTTGGCACATTTGATGATAAGGATTTTTTAGTTTTAGAGGCTAAAGATGAATCAGGAACAATCGGTTGGGGAGAATCTGTTGCCTTTCATTCTCCTTGGTACAACGAGGAAACATTACAAACGAACTGGCACATGCTAGAAGATTTCTTAATTCCTCTTATTTTAAATAAAGAACTTCAGCATCCAGATGAAGTCAATGAGCTATTTAAACCGATTCGTAAAAATAATATGGCGAAATCAACGATAGAAGGTGCTATTTGGGATATTTACGCCCAACAGACGAATCAATCTCTCGCGGCTGCACTTGGTGGCAAAAAGGACAATATTGAAGTTGGGATCAGTATCGGTATTCAAAAATCAATCGAGGACTTAGTGGCGTTAGTAGATGGTTTTGTGAATGAAGGCTATAAACGAATGAAAATTAAAATCAAACCGGGTTGGGATGTAGAAGTAATGCGTACATTACGTGAGACGTTCCCAGATGTGGCGTTTATGGCGGATGCGAACTCAGCTTATCGTCTCACAGATGCTGAAACGCTCAAACAGCTAGATGCCTTTAATTTAACAATGATTGAGCAGCCATTGGCGTCAGATGACATTATTGATCACGCAGCTTTACAAAAATTAATCGATACGCCTATCTGCTTGGATGAAAGTATCCATTCATTAGAAGATGCACGTAAAGCTGTTGAATTGGGCAGCACTAAAATTATTAACATTAAAATTGGACGTGTTGGTGGCTTAACTGAAGCCAAGAAAATACATGATTATTGTGAGGCGAATGACATTCCTGTTTGGTGTGGTGGCATGCTGGAGTCGGGTATTGGTCGTGCACATAATGTGGCGTTAACTACATTATCGAATTTTATTTTACCTGGTGATACAGCAGGTTCCAGTCGATATTGGGAAAAAGACATTATCGACCCAGAAGTTGTGGTGAAGGACGGTCTTATTGAAGTTCCTCAAAAAGCGGGTATCGGTTATGAAGTAAATAGAGAGACGATCGACTTGTTTACAGTAGCACAGAAAACTTATAAATAATGTGACTTCCGCTGAAATAGAGGAGCTCAGGCTAAGAACTTCACATCCTGTGAAAACGCCTGAATGATCAGGATAGTGCTGTTGCTGGCGCTACGCTTTCACGTAAAAGCCATTTGTTGGCCTATAGCCTCCAGTGGATGACATGGAGTTATGCCGAGGCATAGTTGATTTAAATAGAAAAGCAGGTGTTCTATGAAAAAAAGTTGGCAGATAGGTGGCGCATTTGTAGGATTAATCGTTGGTGCTGGCTTTGCATCAGGACAAGAAATTATGCAATACTTTACGAGTTTTGGTCTTTACGGTATAGCAGGAGGAATTGTCGCAACAATCGCATTTGCTTTTTTAGGGATGAGTCTAGCTCAATTAGGGGCAGATTCACAAACGACATCTCATAAAGAAGTAATCTATCAAATTGGTGGGCGTTATGTTGGCGTACTATTAGATATAGTCATAACGTTCTTCTTATTTGGTGTAGCGGTTGTTATGTTTGCGGGATCAGGGTCAACGTTTGAGCAAATGTTCGGTATGAGCCCGATGATCGGCAGCATTTTCATGGTAATCATTACGATTTTAACGCTGCTATTAAATGTGAAAAATATTATTAATATAATAGCTTTAGTGACGCCATATTTAATGGGGATTGTTTTTATCATATTAATTTACTCTATTTTCACAATGGACTTAACAATTGCAGAACAGAATGTGCTAGCGAAAGAGCAATCATCTGCGGCTTCCAATTGGCTAGTAGGTGCACTCCTCTATGTATCTTATAACATAGCTGCAGGTACGGCGATGCTAATTGTTATGGGGGGGACGGTTAAAGAGCGTAAGATTGCTGGTTTAGGCGGTTTTCTTGGTGGTATTATGCTCGGTGTTTTAATCATACTTATTAATATTGCTTTATTCGTTAAAATGGACGTAGTTGGTGGGACAGCAATGCCAACATTAGAGCTAGCCAAACAAATTCATCCTGTAGTGGGGATTTTAATGTCTATTGCTTTATTAGGCATGATGTACAATACGGCTGTAGGAATGCTTTACGCCTTTACAGTACGTTTTATAGCGCCTGACCATAAATATTTTAAAATAGGAATCGTGGTAATTGGTTTAATAGGCTTTGTTGCGAGTTTAGTTGGGTTCACGACATTAGTTGGAAAGGTTTATTCAACAATGGGCTATTTAGGTTTTGCATTAATTATTGCAATTATCATCTCTTGGTTACGTAGAATACCAAAAGCTTCATAACTATGTTTTGTAGATTCTCTAGTGTTTTTGTACAGCACTAGGGAATTTTTTTGAGATTTTAGTAATAAAAATAAGATGGAAAGCATACAGTAATTGTAGGTTTTTTTATTTGTGGTGGTTTTCATAATTCTACTTTATGTAAAATAAATTCTCGAAAAATTAATTATATTCTATATAGACGCTAGACACTATTTTTTAGAAATGCTATATTAATGATGTCATAGTTTTTTAATAATTAGGAAAATTAAGGGTTGTCAACAGAATTATAGGGTGGCATTGCATATTGTTAAAACGTATGTCATAGAGACTGGACGCCCTTAAGAAAGCGCTCAGTCGGAACGGAAATCAACATACATTATGCGATAACCTACAACCTTTTCTAATTATAAGAAGTGATTGAGTAAAGAGTTATAAGAAGGATGATAGATGCCTATGGTAAAGAAAACATTAAAACAACGCATTGTTGACGCTTCTGTAGTGCTATTTCAGCAAGATGGCTATCACAATGTAACTGTTGATCGCATTGTTGAATACATTGGTGCATCAAAGGGTGGATTTTATCATAATTTTAAATCGAAAGATGAACTGTTGTATGAAATTCACGATGTATTTATTTCGTATGTGATTAAACAGTCACAGGAGGCATATGACAAATACGAGACACCGATTACACGTTTATGTGCAATGCTGCAAACACTAACACAAGTGTTTGATATGTACCAAGCGCATATTACGGTTTTTTACGAGGAAAGTCATTCCTTGGCACAGGAATATAGTGAAATCATTCATAAAAAACGAGACCAATATCGGGATATTTTACAAAGAGTCATAGAGGAAGGCCAGCAAACAAAGGATTTTCGTACAGAACTACCTTGTACTATTGTAACGATGGCTATTGTCGGGATGATTAACTGGACATACAAATGGTTTAAGCAATCAGGTCCATTAACAATGGAGGAAATTACAGAAGTATTTACGGATATGATATTGCGTGCGATTGTCACTGAACAAGCAATGGACGAAGCAATTCAATTTATGGTCAAGGGGAAGCCAGCAACGACTGGTTTTATTAATATTTAAAACAAACCGACTAGTCGGTATTAACTTCTTTCAACGCGTATCCAAACACCCGTTGAAATAGAGGAACTCAGTCTAAGACCGCCACGTCCTGTGGCAACGACTGATGACCAGTATCATGTTGGCTCAAAGCCTTCGACGAATGTCACGGAGTTATGCCGAGGCATAATTGATTTATTACAGCTGTCATCTGAACGAAATCTGCTATGGCAAATTAAACATTAGGGGGACTGGGGATGAACTTTGAACTAACGAAAGAGCAAGAGATGATTCGAGATATGGTACGTGATTTTGCTGAAAAAGAAATTAAACCGTATGCTCGTGAGATTGACGAGACATCGACGATGAGAATAGAAAGCTTTAAAAAGATGGCAGAGCTAGGCTTATTAGGGATCCCATTTCCTGAAGAGTACGGCGGTTCAGGCGGAGATACTGTTTCCTATGCACTTGCTGTTGAAGAAATCGGACGTGCATGTGGCGGCACAGGATTAAGCTATGCAGCCGCAGTTAGCTTAGGTGCTTCGCCTATTTACAATTTCGGCACAGAGGAGCAAAAGCAAGAATGGCTTGTTCCGTTAGCGAAGGGAGAAACATTAGGTTCGTTTGGTCTAACAGAGCCAAATGCAGGTTCAGATGCTGGTGGAACACTTACAACAGCTGTAATTGATGGTGATGATTACATCATTAATGGTGAAAAATGCTGGATCACAAACGCGGGCTTTGCACGCCAAATTATTGTGACAGCAGTGACAGGTAAACGTGAAGATGGTAAAAAAATTATTTCATCTATCATTGTACCAACTAACACTCCTGGCGTAACGATCAACTGCAATTACGACAAAATGGGCGTACGTGGTTCCAATACGTGTGAGATTATTTTGCAAAATGTTCGTGTACCAAGAGCTAATCTTTTAGGGGATGAAAAACGAGGATTTAGCCAATTTTTAAATACGTTAGACGGTGGGCGTATTTCCATTGCTGCATTATCAGTAGGAATTGCACAGGCAGCTTATGAGAAAGCATTAAAATACGCTAAAGAACGTGAACAATTTGGTGCACCTATATCAAAACTTCAGGCAATACAATTTAAATTAGCCGATATGGCAATGGAGATAGAGCTTGCACGTACGTTAGTACATAAGGCGGCATGGCTTAAAGATCAAAAGAAACCATTCGGGAAGGAAGCGGCAATGGCAAAATTATTTGCCTCTGAAATGGGCTTCCGCACGTGTAATCAAGCAATTCAAATTCACGGTGGTTCAGGGTATATGAAAGAATACGACGTAGAGCGTCATTTGCGTGACATTAAGTTAATGGAAATCGGTGAGGGAACGTCTGAAATTCAACGTCTCGTTATTTCTCGTCTAATTGGTTGCTAATCATAATCAATTATGGCTCGGCATAGTTGCGTCCGGAATCGGCTTTGTGCTAGCACAAAGCACTCCTTTCCGATTCTGTGACATCCGCTGGAGGCTTTGGGCCAACTGATGTTGGTCACTCAGTCTTTGCCACAGGACGTGGCGTTCTTAGACTGAGCTCCTCTATTTCAGCAGGTGTTTGGACATCCACTGGAAAGTAGCTTAAACAAGCATTCATTTCACCACATATAGAGATGTGAGATGAATGCTGAAAGAAGTTAAATAGCATAGGGGGATTTTCATGGCAGAACTTGTGTATCAAACTATTGGTCAATTGCTAGATGAACAATCTAAACAATATCCACAACGCGAAGCATTAGTGTATGCAGATAGGGATTTACGTATGACTTATGAGGAGCTCAATCGGCAAAGTCGTTTAGTCGCTAGAGGGTTGATGGCTCTTGGAATAGAGAAGAGTGAGCATATTGCAGTTTGGACGACTAATGTTCCAGAATGGGTACAGCTGCAATTTGGTACAGGTAAAATGGGAGCCCCAATCGTCACTGTAAACACTAATTATCGTTCAAGCGAGTTGGAATATTTATTGAAGCAATCCGATGCAAAAACGATTATTTTAATTGAAAATTATCGAGACCATTCTTTTATAAATACACTGCAAGAGTTATGTCCAGAGCTTGAACATTGTGAACCAGGCAATTTGCAATCAGAGCGACTACCTTTATTAAAAAATGTTATTTTAATTGGCGAGACAAAATATCCCGGAGTGCTAAACTGGTCTGATGTGTTATCTGCTGCAGAGCAAATAACAGAGGAGCAATTAGATCAAAGACAGCAAGCACTTCATTATGATGATGTTATTAATATTCAATATACTTCAGGAACAACAGGTTTTCCGAAAGGTGTTATGTTAACGCATTATAACTTAGTCAATAATGCGATTAATATTGCAGAATGTATGCGTTTAACTTACGAAGATCGCTTGTGCATTCCTGTCCCATTCTTCCATTGCTTTGGCTGTGTAATTGGAACATTAGCGATTACTACTAGTGGTGGGACGATGATACCAGTACAAGAGTTTTCGCCTACTGAGGTGTTACAAACGGTTGAAAAAGAAAAGTGTACCGCGTTACATGGCGTACCAACGATGTTCATTAGTGAGCTTAATTTACCGAATTTTGCGTCTTATAATCTATCAACGTTGCGTACTGGAGTAATGGCTGGCTCTAACTGTCCGATCGAGGTTATGAAAGCAGTTATCGACAAAATGGGCATGAAGGATATTACGATTTGTTACGGGCAAACAGAAGCCTCACCTGTTATTACACAAACGAGAGCTGATGACCCGCTACTGTTAAAGGTGGAAACAGTTGGCCGCGCATTGCCAAATCTAGAAGTTAAAATTGTCATTCCTGGTACGAACGAAGAAGCTGCGCCGAATGAGCAAGGGGAGCTATGTACGAGAGGCTACCATGTCATGAAAGGTTACTATAATAACCCAGAAGAAACGCTTCTTGCAATAGATGAGGATAACTGGCTGCATACTGGGGATTTGGCAACGATGGATGAGGCTGGCTATATACGTGTAACAGGGCGTTTAAAAGATATGATTATTCGTGGCGGTGAAAATATATCTCCTCGAGAAATTGAAGAATTCCTTTATACACACCCAAAAATTGCGGATGTACAGGTTGCAGGTGTTCCTGATCCTGTTTATGGAGAGGAAGCGGCAGCCTGGATTATTTTGCGAGAAGAAGAGCAGGCAACAGAGGAAGAGATTCGAGATTATTGTCGGGATAAAATCTCTAGACATAAAATACCACGACATATTTTCTTTATCGAGGACTATCCAATGACTGCATCTGGAAAAGTACAAAAGTTTAAATTACGAGAAAATTTTGTTCCTACAGTGAAGTAAGAAGGGGGTCAGACTTATGTTCAAGAAGGTGTTAATTGCCAATCGTGGAGAGATAGCTAGACGTGTTATAAGAACATGCAAACGACTAAATGTTCAAACAGTTGCAGTGTATTCTGAGGCAGACGCTGAAAGCTTACATGTGAAGGATGCAGATGAGGCGTTCTGCCTTGGAAAGCCACCTGTTGCCCAAAGCTATTTAAATATTGATCGCATTCTTGAAGTTGCGAAGGAAAGTGGCGCTGACGCAATTCATCCTGGCTATGGCTTATTATCAGAAAACGCTGAGTTTGCTAAACGTTGTACAGAAGCGGGCCTTGTATTTATTGGGCCAAGCGCGGACGTAATTGCTTCGATGGGTAGTAAATTAGAAGCTCGAAAAACAATGAAAGCTGCCGGTGTACCAATTGTTGAAGGTGTAGAGACACCGGTAAAAGATGTCGCGGAAGCTATTGAAATTGCTTCCCGCCTAGGCTATCCGATTATGTTAAAAGCCTCTGCTGGCGGTGGAGGGATCGGCATGCAGCTCGTTGAAAATGCCGAGCAATTAGCAAAAGCCTTTGAGGGGAATCAAAAGCGTGCACAGTCATTCTTTGGTGATGGCACGATGTATATGGAACGATTTATTGCGGATCCTCACCACGTCGAGGTACAAATTATTGCAGACCATGAAGGTAATGTCGTACCACTATTTGAACGTGAGTGTTCGATTCAACGTAGAAATCAAAAAGTAGTGGAGGAAGCGCCATCTCCATTCATTTCTGAGGAAACAAGAAAAAGAATGCTAGATGCATCAGTTAAGGCAGTTCAGCATATTGGCTATGTGAATGCTGGTACGATTGAGTATTTAGTAGATGCGGAGCAAAACTTTTATTTTTTAGAGATGAATACGCGCTTACAAGTGGAACATCCAGTGACGGAGGAAATTACAAAGCTAGATCTTGTGGAGGAGCAATTAAAAATTGCGGCAAAACAACCGCTAGCATTTACTGGCGGTAGTATACAAAGACAAGGACATGCGATTGAAGTACGTATTTATGCCGAAAATCCGTCAACCTTTTTCCCTTCTCCAGGCACCATAACGGCATTTGAATTGCCTACAGGTGAAGGTATTCGCCATGAATGCGGCGTAGAGGCTGGCACTGCGGTAACACCTTTTTACGACCCAATGATTAGCAAATTAGTTGTGTGGGGAGAAACACGAGCAATTGCGTGTGAAAGACTGATTAAGGCACTTAACGCGTATAAAGTAGAAGGTATTCAAACAAATATTCCGATGTTGTTGAAAACAGTGACACATGAACAATTTTTAAAGGGCTATACAACCACTAAATTTGTGGATGAATATTATTTACCTCAATTAGCAGAGACGAAGTAAGAACATTTATCCTCATGCAGCAGATTCCTGCTGAATGAAGATAATGGCCTCCGACGGATGTCACGGATTTTAAAAGAAATGAATAAAGGATGTTAGCCTAACACCTTCGCATCCTGCGAAAACGGCTAACTGACCTGCATCGGTAAAAACGCCACGCCCTGTGGCATTACCGAAATGACCGACATCGTGTCGGCCCTCGTGCAGGCCTGTGCACAATTCAAAATCCGGACGCATTGTTTATCTGCGCGAAAGCGAAGCGTCAGCGGCAATTACGCCAAGGCGAAATTGATCAAAGCATTCGCACTTAAACAATGAGTGCGGATGCGTTATTCATACATTTGGAGGGATTTACAATGGCAACAGTTAAAGCGAGCATGGCAGGAACAGTATGGAAAATCGTTGTAACAGAGGGCGAAAAAGTGACTGCAGGACAAGATGTGGCAATTTTAGAGTCGATGAAAATGGAGATTCCTATTGCAGCAGAAGAAGATGGCGTAGTTACAAAAATCATTGCGAATGAAGGGGATTTCATTAACGTAGATGACGATATTTTAGAAATCGAATAAGGAGGCTTCTTTATGCAGCTACCAAAGCATGTAACGTTAAAGGAAGTTGGTCCTCGTGACGGCTTGCAAAATGAGAAAACGCATATTGCAACTGCCGATAAAGTACAGCTAGTAAATTTACTTAGTCAAACTGGATTGAATTATATCGAGGTAACGTCTTTTGTGCATCCGAAGTGGATTCCACAGCTGGCTGATGCAGTGGAGGTTCTTCAAGCCATTAAACGCCAAAAAGATATCACGTATGCGGCACTAGTACCGAACATGCGTGGCTTAGAACGTGCATTGCAGGCTGAAGTAGACGAAGTGAGCGTTTTTATGTCGGCAAGTGAGAGCCATAACCAAAGCAATATTAATAAATCAATCGATGAAACATTTCCGATATTACAGGAAGTTGTGAACGGGGCAAAGGCAGCGCATAAAAACGTACGGGGCTATATCTCAACGGTGATTGGGTGCCCGTATGAAGGTTACATACAACCAGAAAAAGTATTGCGAGTAACAGAAAAATTACTGGAAATGGGCGTCGATGAAATTTCTCTTGGTGACACGATTGGCGTTGGTGTACCGACACAGGTGGAAAGTCTTTTAGAAGAATTATTAAAAAGATACCCTGTAGAAAATTTTGCGATGCATTTTCATGATACACGTGGCACAGCGCTAGCAAATATCGTTAAATCTTTAGAAATGGGCATTACGAGGTTTGATAGTGCGCTTGGTGGACTTGGGGGCTGTCCATATGCCAAAGGAGCATCAGGTAATGTGGCTACGGAAGATTTATTGTATTTATTAAATGGAATGGGTATTAAAACGGGTGTAGAACTGAATAAAGTGCTAGAGGCTGCACTGTTTATTGAACAGAAACTAGGGAAGGCAGTTGCCTCTAAACAAATGGCGATTGCCCGTAATGAAAGGAGTGCGAGTCAAATATGACGCAACTCGTTCGTTTTGAATTATTAGATGGTTGCATTGGGCTTATTACCCTTTCAAGACCGGAAGCGGCAAATGCGATGTCTGTACAATTGCTCCAAGAGCTTAGCACGACTCTCGACAACATAAATGGTGATCCGGCAGTACGAGTCGTATTGCTAACAGGAGCGGGGGAAAAAGCCTTTTGCGCAGGAGCAGATTTAAAAGAGCGTAAAGGGATGCCAGACCGACAAGTAAAGCAAATTGTGCAATTAATTGGAGCAACAGTGGCAAAAGTAGAAGCACTCGCTCAACCAGTTATTGCCGTATTAAATGGTGTCGCTTTTGGTGGCGGACTCGAGTTAGCGTTAGCCTGTGATTTACGCCTGGCAGCTGCCCATGCCAAGGTAGGCCTTACGGAAACCTCTCTCGGCATCATCCCGGGGGCAGGAGGTACACAACGACTACCGCGACTAATTGGCATTGGAAAAGCGAAGGAATTAATTTATACAGCGCGTCGATTAAATGCAGAGGAAGCAAGAAGTTACGGCATTGTAGAGTATGTTCATGAGGGACATGAAGTACTTGAAAAGGCACAGCAGCTTGCACTAGAAATGGCAAAAAATGCTCCACTTTCTTTAGTACAGGCGAAAATCGCCATGAATCAAGGTGTTGAAGTCGATTTAGCAACTGGTTTAAAAATCGAATCACTTGCATATAATGCTCTGATTCCTACAGAAGATCGATTAGAGGGCTTACTTGCTTTCCAGGAAAAACGAACACCGCAATATGTAGGGAAATAAAGTTCTGATAAGAGATTTTGAAAGGTTTTAAAGTAGAATTTTAAAATATTGGCATATCAACAAAAGTGGGGCTAGATGACTTCTTGGGGCTCATCGAACGCCCCTAGGAAGGTCTGCTCTGCGCGAAAGCGAAGCGACAGCGGCGAATGTTTTAACTGTGCGAAAGCGTAGCGACAGCAACGAAGCGCCCAGCTGGAACGGAAATCAACCCCACGCTATGATGACGAACCAAAATCTAGGTATATTATTAATTATTTATGCTAAGGCGTAACCGTTTAGGCAAAAGGAGGAATTAACTATGAGCAATGTACCGACAGAAAATACGACGAAAACAATGAAGGAACAAATTTTAGCAGGTGGCCTGCCAAAATATCACGATAAAAATGCACAACAAGGAAAGCTATTTGTACGTGAACGACTCGAATTATTATTAGATGATGGGCTTCAATCCGAAGATGGCTTGTATGCGAACTGCTTAGCAGGGGACCTACCAGCAGATGGCGTTATCACAGGAATCGGTAAAATCCATGGTCGTACTGTTTGTGTTTTAGCAAACGATTCGACGATTAAAGCAGGCTCTTGGGGTAAACGTACAGTAGAAAAAATGATTCGTATTCAAGAAACAGCTGAAAAGCTAAATTGCCCATTACTGTATCTAGTCGATTCAGCAGGTGCACGTATTACTGATCAATTAGAAATGTTTCCTGGTCGCAGAGGAGCAGGACGCATCTTCTATAATCAGGTTAAGCTTTCAGGTAAAATTCCTCAAATATGCTTACTGTTTGGCCCTTCTGCGGCAGGTGGTGCCTATATCCCTGCATTCTGCGATATCGTTGTCATGGTAGAGGGCAATGCATCGATGTATTTAGGATCTCCTCGTATGGCGGAAATGGTTATAGGCGAGAAGGTAGATTTGGAAACAATGGGTGGAGCGAAAATGCACTGTTCTGTTTCCGGTTGTGGAGATGTGCTTGCTAAATCAGAACAGGAAGCTATTTCCTATGCTCGTAAATACTTGAGCTATTTCCCGAATAACTATGCAGAGCGTAGTAAGGTAGAAGCTCCAAAACCACCAGCTTCGTTTGAAAAATCGATTGATGAGCTAATACCGAAAAATCAAAACGTTCCTTTTGATATGTATAAGCTAATTGAACGTATTATTGATGAAGATTCGTTCTGTGAAGTAAAAAAATTATTCGCTCCAGAATTAATTACAGGGCTAGGGCGCATTAATGGGCAACCCGTTGGAATTATCGCCAACCAACCGCGCGTAAAGGGAGGCGTTTTGTTCCACGATTCAGCTGATAAAGCTGCAAAGTTCATTTCACTTTGTGATGCGTTTAATATTCCGCTTCTTTTCCTTGCCGATGTACCAGGCTTTATGATTGGTACACAGGTTGAAAAAGCAGGGATAATACGCCATGGTGCGAAAATGATTTTTGCAATGAGCGAGGCAACCGTTCCTAAATTAACGGTCATTGTTCGAAAGGCATATGGTGCAGGGCTGTATGCAATGGCAGGTCCAGCTTTTGAGCCAGACTGCTGTATTGCATTATCCAACGCACAAATTGCTGTAATGGGACCTGAAGCTGCAGTTAACGCAGTCTATGCCAATAAAATTGCTGAACTCCCAAAAGAGGAGCAAGCAAGCTTTATTGCAGAGAAACGCAAAGAATATCAAGAGGAAATCGATGTCTATCGTCTAGCTTCAGAGCTGATCATTGACGATGTTATTGAGCCAAATGATTTAAGAAAAGCACTTGAATCACGTTTAGAGCTTTATATGTCAAAGTACTTATTATTCTCAGAACGTAAGCATGGAGTAAATCCAGTATAAAACCTTGAAATAACGCTGTCTCAGCTAATAATTGAGGCAGCTTTTTTATTTTGTGTTGTTTTTGACATGTTGTTCAGTCATCTCTTTTCTAAGCGAGATCGGACAGATGTGAAGGCTATACAATTTGCGATAGTATGCTATAACGCTTTATCCATCTTATTATTACCACTTGCTTAGGGAAGCAGGGAATATTAAAATTATGTGAGGATATAGGGAAGTAGGTGGTATAGGCATGACAAAAAATAGTATACATAGTGGAGCCAAGCTACCGTTACCTTATCGTTCATTAATAGATACATATTATTTACCGATAAAGATAGCAGGGTGGATCTTTTTTTGTATCTATTCTGTAATAGCTTTTTATAAACTAGTCATTGATCGTCTAGTGAATGTGGTCGTTATGTTGTTCAATGGTGAATATTCTTTTGGTGAATTAGGGCTGTTTGATTATAGTAACTGGCGATTAACGACAAATTTTATTCCCTTTGATACAATTCTTCGCTATTTAAATTACGCTCAGTATTTTAATGTTGATATCATTATTATTAATTTACTCGGCAATTTATTAATATTTACCCCAATGGGCTTTTTACTACCACTATTATCAAAAAAGTGCCGCAAAGCTTGGATCGTTATTTGTATAGGCTTTATCTCTAGCCTAGCGGTAGAAACTATCCAGTTTATTTTTACGGTTGGCTCAGCAGATATTGATGATTTAATTTTAAATACGCTAGGAGCATGGCTTGGCTACCTAGCCTATAAAAGTATACTTATTAAACCTAAAAAAGATAGATAGAAAACAGTCCTTGCTAAAGGGCTGTTTTTTTAGTGGTGAATTAACACCATTTATAAAGTAATAACAGTAATAATTTTTATTGAAATTATATATTGCAGTAATAAATGAACGAAAAAACAAATTTAACTATAGGTTTTTATGCCTATTTTGACGAAAGTGAATTATTTCGTTAGGAGCTTAGTATTAATTTGCTCTTGAATTTGATAAAGAAAATTCCGATAATTAAGGTACAGAAACTATTCAGAGAAGAAATTATCATATCTATTTTTTAACTCGCATATTAAATAAGAAAGCCGAGGTGAATCATATGAAACTATCAAGTTTAATAGAACAAGAAAGACTGTCATCACACTATAATCGTAAAAAGATTTTACAGCGAAAACAAGCAGGTGATGCATATCGAAAAAATGCAATGTATTTTCCACCAAAGAAAAATCCATTATTGCTTGAGCTAGAAAATTTACTTTTAGGGCATACAGATCAAGAACTCTATGAACAACAAAAAGAGGAATCTAAAGAAGTCACGCCACAACAACAAGCAATCATTCAAGATTTGCAACAAACGAAAAAGAATGTGCTCGCTCATGAGCAAACGCAAAAAGCTGAAGCTCTTGCGTATTCACAGCTAGAGCATGTAAATGTGGAGACGTTACAAATATTAGATCAGGTGAGGAATACAGCGCTAGCCCCCTCGCAGCCATCACCACAAGATTTACGTGTAGCGGCAAGTGCAAATGCTCAAATACAGCATATGCAAGCGCAATTAAATGGTCAAGAGGTAGATGAAAGTGAACCTGCTTTTGTACATGGAAGTATTGACGTTAATGTACCAGAGCGTTTTTCGAAGGAATTGAAATTGGATCCATTTGCAGATACAATTTTCGGTAAGAGTTATGCGGAGGCATATAAGGCGCGAACATTTAAATCCGCTTCTGAAAAATATGCCACTCATATTCAAATGGCAAAAGAAGGCTATCAACCAGGAAATGACCCTATGTTCTCCATGATAGCCTAATGCTGCAGATAGGAGATTTTTGACATGGCGAAGGCAAAGCATGCGAAAACAAATGCGATAAGATTATTGGAGCAACAAAAAATACAGTTCGAAGTAATTGAATATGAGACTGGTGACGGCCAAGTTGACGGAATATCGGTTGCAGAAAAAATTGGTCACCCAGTTTCTAATGTTTTCAAAACATTAGTAGCAAAGGCAAGTGTACAAAAGCTCTTTGTGTTTGTTATCCCTGTAGCAGATGAGCTTGATTTAAAAGCTGCTGCAAAGGTTATCGGAGAGAAAAAAATCGATATGCTCCCGGTCAAGGAGTTACTTGGTTATACAGGCTATGTACGAGGCGGATGCTCGCCAGTCGGCATGAAGAAGCTTTATCCGACTGTGATCGATGCGTCGGCTCAAGAGCAAGGAAGTATTATTGTAAGTGCCGGAAAAATTGGCATGCAAATCCACGTACAGCTAGATGATTTAGTCGCTGTGACAAAATCAAAGATTGCATCAATCACCACTACCCAAAAATGATATGCTGGGTAGTTTTTTTATTGGCATTTTGCGGATGAATCACTTAGATAAGCAGTAGACTGCTAGGCTAAGAAGGAGAAACACTTAGGTAACTCGAAAATGCTCTGCAAGTTGGTCGATATCCATGAATTTGAGAACATTACTTTCTATTTTGTTTTTTTATTGTAGGGGCAGGAGTAAATGCAACTGTTATTATTACTCCTAAATATAAAGGATACTTTAAAAATTCATTTGTTGAATAACCCAATAAATAAGGTACACCTATTAACATCATTGTTATACCAATTGCAAAGAAAACAATCCCAATTTTTTTATCATACATTTCCCTCCAAACGTAAAAATTCGACTTTGTCTGGATATTCCTTTTTTATCTTATGTGAAAAATTAAAAGTAGCTTTTCATTTTTTTTAAGGTTCCTTCATATAATGCAAGGCATAAGAAAGGGGGATCGAAATTGAACGGAAATGTGACTTATTACTATGGACACGCACTGACTGGGCAAGGAGTTAAACATTTATATAAAGAACTGATGGATGAGGCAGAATTAGTTTATATTTTGCAGGGTGCACCGACGTTTAAAGGATCTGAGCTTCTTAAAGAGCTTGGGTATTTTTATGTGAAGCAGGGCTTTGCGGTGGAGTGGTTTAAGCATGCTTTGCTGGAGGATGTTGTAGAGGCAGTATACATTCAAGGCTGTAATCGATTATTTGTATGGTCATCGGAGTGGGGGATTGAACCCACTTTTCTTGGCACAAAGCATCGGGTGATGTCATTTTATGATTGCTTAGAAGAAGTTCAGCTTGAAAAGGTTGGCGAACAGCTTGCTAATACGATGACGGAACGAGAGTCATGGCGTGAGAAGTGTATTTCGTCGCTTACTAAAGCTATAAAGATTCATGATGATTGGGAAGTAGTCACACAGAGCTGTATGAACTGGGAGGCGTTAAATGACCAGGTTGAAAATTTAAAGGCAGATGTTTTCCAATCGATGGTCTTAAACAAAACAGGAGTGCGCACGCACCGCTTACTCGGAACATTAACACCGAGGGGGGCCGAAAATACAGTAGATAGTATAACGAAAAATGTATCTCGGAGATTGATGATCAAAGGAAAACCGGGTACAGGTAAATCTTCGTTAATGAAAGGTTTGGCAGACGAAGCGAATGCGAGAGGTCTCGATGCGCAAATTATTTGGTGTGGGTTGGATGCAAACTCTGTTGATATGGTTCTTATCCCGGAATTAAATTTCTGCATCTTTGATAGTACGGATCCTCATATCTTTGATCCAGAGGACGGCAGACTAGGGGATGAAATTTTCGATATAGGGAAACATTGCGCAATTTCACAGAAAGCAGAGGCGCAAATTGAAGATATTCGAGCAAATTATAAAGAAGCAATGCAAGATGCAATGGGTTATTCGAAACGTTATGCGGAAGCGGAGTATACAGTCCGTCGGCTAATCGATAATTGTCTATCGTCATCTCTATGGCGAGAAAAAACTGCCCCACTATTCGAAAGATTAACAAAGTAATTTTTCTTATAACATGCATGTGCTACACTAGGAGCTAGAACAGTTTTCCTAGGAAAGGATGATACGCTTGTCAAAAGTATTGAATGCATTTTTAGATGAAAACCTACAAGACTTACATGAACAAGGCTTATACAATGAAATTGATCCAGTAGAGGGAGCAAACGGACCCATTATTCAGGTACGTGGCAAAGATCTAATTAATCTATCCTCAAACAACTATCTTGGCTTAGCAACGAATGAAGAATTAAAGCGTATTGCCAAAGAAACAATAGAGACATACGGTGTGGGGGCTGGAGCAGTCCGTACGATTAACGGTACACTTGATTTACACGTAAAATTAGAGGAAAAGCTTGCTGAGTTTAAAGGAACAGAGGCAGCGATCTCTTATCAATCTGGTTTTAACTGTAATATGGCAGCTATTTCAGCTGTTATGGATAAAAATGATGCGATTCTTTCAGACCAATTAAATCATGCTTCGATTATCGATGGCTGTCGTTTATCACGTGCGAAAATTATTGCCTATAATCACTCCGATATGGATGATTTACGTGCAAAGGCAAAGGCAGCAACAGAATCAGGCTTATACAATAAAATCATGGTTATTACGGATGGCGTATTCTCAATGGACGGTGATATTGCAAAATTACCAGAAATCGTTGAGATTGCGAAAGAGTTTGATTTAATAACATATGTAGATGATGCGCACGGATCAGGGGTAACAGGTAAAGGGAAGGGTACTGTAAAGCATTTCGGTTTAGAAAAAGAAATCGACTTCCAAATTGGTACACTTTCTAAAGCAATTGGTGTTGTTGGTGGGTATGTAGCAGGTAAGAAAAATTTAATTGACTGGCTAAAAGTGCGTTCTCGTCCATTTTTATTCTCAACAGCATTACCACCAGGTGATGTTGCTGCGATTACAGCGGCAGTGCAAATGCTGATTGACTCAACAGAGCTTCACGATAAGCTTTGGGAAAATGGCGATTATTTAAAAGCGGGTCTTGCTAAATTAGGCTTTAATATCGGCGAATCTGAAACGCCAATTACACCATGTATTATTGGTGATGAAAAGCTTACACAGGAATTTTCACGTCGCCTATTTGAGGAAGGCGTCTACGCTAAATCAATCGTTTTCCCAACGGTTCCAAAAGGCACAGGACGTGTTCGTAACATGCCTACAGCGGCACATACAAAAGAAATGCTGGACGGCGCTCTAGCAATCTATGAAAAAGTCGGTCGTGAACTAGGCGTTATTCAATAAAAAATTGGGCTATCTCAATAGTGAGGTAGCCCAATTTATATTAATGTTCCGATAAATCGGTGAAACGTTCCGATAAATCTTTTATCTCTATCTCAAACTGCCGGACGCTTTATTTACGCTCCATCTTTTTTCACTAATGTGATATCACGTAGTCCTTTTATTGATATTGCCCCCGCTAAAGCGATGGAAACTTTTAATTCATCATATAAATTCGCCATTACTTTTTCGACTCCTTGCTGCCCATCTAATGCTAGTCCGTAGACGAAGGGACGACCAATGGCAACAGCATCAGCTCCTAAAGCGAGTGCTTTAAGAGCATCCATTCCACGATACACACCGCTATCTAAAATAACAGGAATTCGTCCTTTTACAGCTTTCACAATATCAGGAAGGGCATCGAGTGAACCAATTACGCCATCCAATTGGCGACCACCGTGGTTTGATACGATAATACCGTCAATGCCGTTTTCAATAGCTAGTTTTGCGTCTTCAGGATGTAAGATTCCTTTCAGTAAAATAGGGAGATTAGAACGGCGCTTTAATTCACGTACATTCTCCCAATTTAATGTTGGATGGAACACATTTTGCAAAACGCCCTGTACATATGACTCGAATGAATCATCTGGTAAAGAAGCAGTAAAAACAGGATCATTCATATAGTTTCCTCGAGCATACCCAAGTTTTAATGGTGAAAATTGATTGCGAACATCTTCTTCACGCCAGCCAAGCATGACGGTATCTACAGTTAAAACAATAGCCTCAAAACCAGCAGCCTCGGCTCGGGCTGCCATGCTATATGCAATTTCCTCATTTGTTGACCAATATAATTGAAACCATTTAGTAGCAGTAGGGGCTGTTTGTGCCACATCTTCAAGTGCATAGCTTGAAACTGTACTTTGAATATAAGGAATTTTTAACTGATCAGCCGCACGAGCAACGGCAAGCTCTCCCTCGTCATGTGCCATTTTGTTCATGCCAACAGGAGCAAATAAGAGCGGAGTTGGATGTACTTTTCCGAACAGCTCAATCGATGTATCAATACTTGAAACATCCTGTAAAAAGCGTGGAATAATAGAGTATTTTTCAAAGGCGGCACGGTTATTTCGTAATGTTTGTTCACCCCCAGCACCTGAACGAATGTAGCCAAACGGACCAGCTTCCATCTTTTCTGCAACAGCCTTTTCTAAATCTGCAAAGCAAATAGGGAAGGGGGCTTGTGCATTTATATTTTTTAACAGTAGATCACCATGTGTTGTTTTTGTCATCGTAATCCTCCTATCAATCTTTCTTTAGTTTCGCAGCAAAGCGGTTACCCATTGATTGAATAATCTGAACAAGGATGATTAAGATAAACACTGTCGCATACATCACATCGACCTCATAGCGTAAATGACCGTAACGATATGCGAGATCACCTAAACCACCAGCACCAACCATTCCAGCCATTGCTGTTGCTCCTATCAGACCGATTGTGGCAATTGTTAAGCCTAAAATAATGGATGGACGAGCCTCACGTAGTAAGACATTCCAAATGATGTGACGTCGTTTAATACCCATTGCTGTATAAGCTTCCACAACACCTGGATCAACTTCCAATAGTGCCGTTTCCATAAGTCGCGCAATATAAGGCGCTGTATAAACAACAAGCGGCACAATAACACCTTTTACACCAATAGTTGTGCCAACGATCAGCTTAGTGAACGGTAAAATGAAGAATAGTAATATAATGAACGGTACAGAGCGAATAATATTAATAAATAAATTGAAAAATTGATAGAGAAATTTATTTTCAAATGATTGCCCTGGTCGGGTTAAAACGATTAAAAGCCCTAAAGGGATCCCAATTAAAATAGAGAACAATAATGAAATCCCGACCATTTGAAAGGTTTCGATAATGGATTGCCCAATAACATTTGACCAGTCTGCAAAGAAGCTTTGAATGCTATTCATTTAATTCGCCTCCTAATTCCTCAACGTCTACCCCGTTTTCTGTAAAATATTTAAGTGCCTTTTCTACGATATGTGCCTCACCGTGAAGATGCACGACAATATTCCCGACGATGCCATTTTTTAATTCAATGATATTGGCTGTTAAAATATTTGGTTGTACATCATAAACTTTGCTCACTTCTGCAAGTAATGGCTTCCCGGTACTTTCACCAAGGAATGTTAAACGAATCACACTTCCGGAAAGATTCAATTGCTCGATAAGGGAAGGAGATAAATTACGTTGAGAAATAGTGTTTAAAAACTTTCGTGTCGTTGGGTGCTGAGGCTTCGAAAATAGTTCTATAGCAGAGCCATATTCCACAACCGTCCCTGATTCAAGAACGGATACATCATCGCAAATTTTTTGAATAACATTCATTTCATGTGTAATGAGTAAAATAGTGATGCCCAGTTCACGGTTAATTTTTAAGAGAAGCTCAAGAATAGCGTCAGTTGTTTCAGGATCGAGAGCACTTGTCGCTTCATCACTGAGTAAAATCTCAGGCTCTTGGGCTAGTGCACGTGCAATAGCGACACGTTGCTTTTGACCACCCGAAAGCTGGCTAGGATAACTATCTAATTTCTCTGTTAGGCCAACAATTTCTGCATATTTTGCAACGCGTTTTTTCACTTCAGAGTCGTTATAGCCTAGAAGTTTTAATGGTACCGAGATATTGTTGTAAACGGTCGCTGTTTTTAAGAGATTAAAATGCTGGAAGATCATGCCGATTTTTTGACGCGTTTCGCGAAGGTCGTTTAAAGAAAGGGAAGTAATATCTACATTGTCGATCAATACTTTACCTGTTGTTGGACGCTCTAATAAATTAACACAGCGAATAAGGGTACTTTTTCCTGCACCACTGTAGCCAATAACCCCATGAATTTCACCTTTTTTGACATGTAGGTTAATGCCATCTACTGCTTTAACGATACCTTTTTTAGTTTTAAATTCTTTTGTTATATTTTCTAGTTGAATCATACTGTGATATCTCCTTTCTAAGTCCTTTTATAAAGCAAGAATCTGCTAGCATTCCTATAGGAGTCTCGCAGATTCTTAATTTATGAAAGGCCCTTCATCGTTACTTACCAGCTTGGAATGATAGAACCTTTGAATTCCTCTTCAATAAATTTGCGTACTTCATCAGATTGATAGGCTTCAACAAATTTTTTAATCGCTGGGTCATCCTCGTTTTCAGAACGTACCGCGATGTAGTTTACATATGGAGAGTTAGTAGATTCTAAAAGAATGGAGTCTTTTTTAGGATCAATACCAGCATCAAGAGCGAAGTTCGTATTAATAGCTGCCACATCTACTTCACTAAGCTGCTTCGGAATTTGTGCAGCCTCTAATTCAATGAATTTAAAATTCTTTTTGTTTTCTTCCACATCGCGAGTAGAAGCTGTTAAGTCTGCACCTTCTTTTAATTTAATGATGCCTGCCTCTTGAAGGACAAATAGAGCACGAGCACCGTTCGTTGGATCATTTGGTAATCCGAATGTAGCACCATCAGGAACTTCATCCAATGATTTATATTTCTCAGAGTAAATGCCCATTGGAGTTAAAATTGTTTTTCCTACTGGCACTAAATCTGTTTTGTGATCTTTGTTAAATGCATCGAGGAAAGGCTTGTGTTGATAGCTGTTTACATCAAGATCATCCTCGGCTAACGATGTATTTGGTAAAACATAATCAGAGAACGTTTTTAGTTCTACCTCTAAGCCATTTTCTTTGGCAACTTTTGCAGCAACTTCTGCAATTTGTTCGTGTGGACCAGAAGTTACACCTACTACAATTTTATTTTCATTAATAGCCTTACCTTGACTACCTTTATCTTCTTTAGTACCGCAACCTACTAATGCTGCTACTAATGTGAGACTTGCTAAACCTAGTAAAATTTTGTTTTTCTTTTTCATGAGACATACCTCCAAAGTTGTTTTATCGGTTTGTATAAAAAAACAATTTCGCCTTGGCGTAATTGTTGTCCGGATATTGAATTGTGCTAGCACAATTCATTCCTTTCAAAATCTGTGACATCCGCCTGAGGCTTTTATCTTCATGTAAATGAAGATAAAAAAAACTCTCTTAAAAAATTAAGAGAGGCTCATAAAAAAAGTGTCCTCTCTTATCTTTCAAACGATATCGTTTGCAGGATTTAGCACCTTCCTTAAAAAAGGAGGTTGCCGAGCTTCATAGGGCCAGTCCCTCAGCTACTCTTGATAAGAGATTTATAATATTTTTTTGTAAATCCGATAGGACTAATATAAATTATTGGTTATGGTAAGTCAATGGAATTTTTAAAATTTTTTATTTTATTACAATATTCCATTAAGGGAGATGGGTGGGAATGTTAGTGAGAGTCAACTATGTGTGGGATGGGAGATATGAAACGCATTTTCATGGCTCTATGAGCGATTAGTGGGGTGGTGTGTCCGTATGAAGAAATGGTTTATGACCAATGTTATCCAATAGAAGAAGGGCTAGAGCTACCACAAAAAATAGTGAGATGAAAAGACTGTCCCTTAGCAAGCGTGAGCTGATGGGACAGTTTTTTGATAGAGGGAATCAAATGTTCATGAGTTAAATAGGTTTAATTTTTCAATTCTGCTGACCGCTTCACGTAAGCGTTCTTCACTTACGAGTAAACCTACACGAACATAGCCTTCACCGTATTGACCGAAGCCATTGCCAGCAGCTACTGCGATATCAGCTTTGTCGAGCAATACATCAGCAAACTGCTCGCTTGTATAACCTAATGGAACAGGGAGCCATGCAAAGAAAGAGCCCTTTGGTGCCGTTACTTGCCAACCAATGCGCTGTGCTTCTTCGATAAGAACATTTCGTCGACGCTCATAAGTCGCTCTTAGCGTATTCGCGCAATCCTGTGATGCTGTAAGGGCAACCGCTGCTGCTTGTTGTACGGCAGGGAATTGACTACAAAATAGATGATCTTGAATAAGATTAATAGCCGCAACAATATCAGCGTTACCAACTGCAAATCCAATACGCCAGCCTGCCATATTATATGTTTTAGATAATGTATACATCTCGATGCCGACCTCTTTGGCACCTTCCGCTTGCAGGAAACTAATAGGTTTCTTGCCGTCAAATCCAATTGCACCGTAAGCGAAATCATGTGAGACGATTATGTTGTGCTCTTTAGCAAAGCGCGCCGTTTCCTCGAAAAATTCAAGTGTTGCAGTACCACCAGTTGGGTTGTTCGGGTAATTTAAGTAAAGTAGCTTAGCCTTTTCTTTTACGTCATCAGAAAGAGCATGATAATCAGGCAGGAAATCATTTTCTGCAAAAAGTGGCATGACTTCAAAATTAACATCACCTAATACAACACCAGATAAGTAATCTGGATATCCAGGATCGGGTAATAACATTGTATCACCCGGGTTTAAAACCGCTAATGGCAGCTCAACAAGACCAATTTTTGTACCACCAAGAATAGCTACCTCAGTTTCAGGGTCAATATCAACATTGTATTCACGTTTGTAGAAGTCTGCAGCTGCTTGACGTAATTCTACTAGGCCGCGGAATGGAGAATATTTATGATTTTGAGGGTTTTCAGCTGCCTCCTGTAACGCTTTTATAACGTGTTGGGGAGTGGGCTGATCTGGATTGCCTTGACCGAGATTGATAACATCGCGCCCTTCTGCTAAAGCACTATTCACTTTTTGCACCAATGCTGCAAAAAATTGAGTCGGGAGTTGCTGTAGTTTTTTTGAGAATTCCATGCATGTTCTCCTTTTTAGAAAATAATAATTGATGCAAATATTATTACTTTTTTTACTAATTGTCTAGAGTCTCAATTTACAAAGATGGACGCACAAAACACAAACAGAGAGCATGCGAGCCTAAGTACAAAGAAGATTCCGAACGTAATTATGCCTTGTCATGTAACAACATCTGAGGCATCTTACCAATGCCCATAAAACATAGGTTTTGGCATTACTTTTAAGCCCTTTAAAATAATATTTAATTTTTTTTTTAATTACTGTAACTTTTATTAATCTTAATCGTACTAATTAATAGAATCTAAAACTAAGAGCAAAAATGATTAGTAAGATTCACTTTCGCGAAAAGGCCAGGGCTCACTTTATTGCTGAGATCCTGGTCTTTTTGTTTTTGTTCCAAAGCTGCTCTAAGCTCAGACAACAGCGATATCATTTTCAATTGTAGTATAATGAAATATAGAAAAGCACAAATGCAGTAAAAGAAATACTTTTGGGAGAAGGGGAGGAATTAAGATGAAAATTGGGTGTATCCAACTAAATGTTGGTTTTGGCAAAGTAGAAGAAAATTTTGCTCGTGCGGAAGAAAAGATTCGTGAAGCGGCAAAACAAGGTGCAGAAATTATTGTATTACCGGAAATGTGGAATACAGGCTATGCGCTTGAAAAATTATCAGAGCTTGCAGATGTGAATGGAGAACGTTCGAAAGCATTTTTATCAAACCTAGCGAAAGAGCTTGGCGTACATATTGTTGGAGGCTCTGTTTCAACGAAGAAGGGCGATAAATTTTACAACACGATGTATACGTTTGATAACAATGGTGAGTTAGTAGGTGAATATAACAAGGCACATCTTTTCCGATTGATGGACGAGCATTTATATTTAGAAGCAGGGGATGAAATGAATCGCTTTGCCCTTGGTGATATCGAGGCTGCAGGTGTGATTTGCTATGATATTCGCTTCCCAGAATGGCTACGTGCTCACGCTTTAGATGGCGCAAAAGTATTGTTCGTGCCGGCACAATGGCCGACGCCACGTATCGATCATTGGAACACATTGCTGCAAGCACGTGCCATTGAAAATCAATGCTTCGTGATCGCTGTTAATCGTATATCGAGAAAAGTAGAAAACTTTAATGGTCAATCAATGATTATTCAACCGTGGGGCGAAGTGCTTTGGGTTGGTGCAGAGGACGAGGAAGTAGCTGTCATTGACGTGGACTTTTCGATTGTCGATGAAGTACGAGGCAGAATTCCAGTTTATGACGACCGCAGACCAGCATTATATAGTGGAGTAGTTACCGAAAATTAAAATCTGATAGCACGCTCATAGCGATTTTGAGCGTGCTATTCTTGCAACATCACTGATCAATCATAAACATGTAGTTAGTTTTTATCCTCAATTAAAGAATTGGCGAGCAACATAAATTCAAGCGTAATTCGATTATGCCCCTTCATGAAATTTTTCCCTAAAAGACTTTCAAGCTTTTTTAAACGATGGTAGAGCGTTTGGCGTACGATGAACAGTTGATTAGCGGTTTGTTGTTTAGAGCCGTTCGTTTGCAAGTATACTTGCAGTGTTTCTAATAGCTTACTATTATTTTTTTTGTCGTATTCAATAACGGGCTGTAAATAATCTTGAATCACTTCCTGCAAATTTACTTGCATCTGTAATTTATAGATGAGGTGATACAAATGTAAATCATCATAAAAGTAAGATGTAGTTTGTACTTTACTGCAAATATACAATGTTTCGAGTGCAGTTTGATAACTCTTCGGTATTTCCTCTACGTCTGCTACGACTTTGCCAATGGCTACTTGATACCCTTGAATCATTTGTTTTTTATAAAAATCAGTTTTCTGCAGGGAAGAAACTAATGTATTTAATAATTCGCGACTCGATTTACTATCTTTCTGATGAAGTAAAATAAAAATGACATAGCTTTTCCTTTCGTATAGAAATGGTATAAATCCATTTTGCTCAAAAAGGTTTCGGTAGTAGAGCTTGCTGTAGACGACATCCTCTTGTACTTTAGAGACTGCATTAGGCATTGCTAACATAAAAACGGTCCCGCTAGAAAGCTTATAGCTAGAATGATAGCTGACGATAAATTTATAAATTTCCTCTTTCGATAGTTTTTGATCGATCCAATCTCCTAAAATAGAGGCATCCTCAATGTCCCTTTTCTCTTCAATATAAAATTCTCTCATTAACAGCTGTGCCAAGGCAGTGGCTGTACGGTCTAAAATAAGTAATTCAAACTCTGAGAATAGACCATCTTCTCTATAGAGCGTTAAATCTGCATAATGCTGGTCAAAAATAAAGATGGGCTCATTTTTAAACACGGTTGCTGATTTTTCCAGCGTAACTAGTTGTTGGCGCTTAGTATGCCGCATATTTGGAAAAAAGATAGGCTCTCGACCTTTAATAGAAAAGATGATTTGTGTCTTCAATTCATGATACATATTTTGTAAAATTTCTTCTGCGTTTTGTCCTAATAGAGCATTTTTATTTAATGTTTGAGAGTAGGATTCTAAAGTAGAGATCATTAAATATTGTTGATTCATAATTTGACTATGTAAATCTTGTGTAATACGGACGAAAGGAACCGTGTCATGAAAAACGATAATAGGGAAGCTATGACGGTTAGCAAGAGCTACAATCACTTCCGGGATGGTCTGTATGGAAGTCCCGTATTCAATGCATAGTGCCGCGCAATTTTTTTCGATTAAAGATTCTACGAAAAAGATAAAGTTTTCGATGCTGTGCTGAAGGCTGATCCCCGTTGTTAAAACTAATTCATCACCAGCTAGAAAATTATCTACTTGTATAATTTCAATCACATGAGCCCACTTTACAATTCGTAATAAACCATCTTCACCAGCTACGACCTCTGCACTTTGGAAGTATGTGTTTTCTAATACATCCTTCACTTGAAGCTTAAATTGACTCATGTTACCCTCCCTCCTTTTAACATAAATATTTATCTAGTTTTCTCATTGATGTATTATTTTTGCTGAAATTAACTTAAATATTGTATTTTTAGAATGTTTAGTCTATTTTACATTATGTTTAAAACAAATGCATAGAATTTTACAGTTTGTCTATACCTTCGTTTCTATGTAACATGTAAAATTTTTGTAAGCGGTAATCCAATCTAATAAAAGAGGTGAGCTGAATATGGAGCAACAAACGCAATTACAGAAAGGGTTAAAGAAAAGGCATATGACGATGATCGCGATTGCGGGGGTTATCGGAGCAGGTCTATTTATGGGAAGTGGCTCAGTAATTAACCTTGCCGGCCCTGGCGCAATTTTATCTTATATATTTGCGGGCATTATCGTTATTCTTGTCATGCGAATGCTTGGAGAAATGGCAGCTGTCAATCCAACAAGCGGGTCTTTTGCGCATTATGCACATGAAGCCATTGGTCCGTGGGCAGGTTTTATGATTGGTTGGTTATATTGGTTTTTCTGGGTTGTTGCCATTGCTTTAGAGGCAACTGCAGCAGCTGCAATCATTCAATATTGGTATGACGGGATTCCTTTATGGTTACTAAGTCTTTTATTAACTGTCGCACTTACTTTAACAAATGTCATTTCCGTAAAAGCTTTTGGTGAATTTGAATATTGGTTCTCTCTTATTAAGGTTGCGAGTATTATAGCTTTTCTTGGACTAGGTGCATTCATTATTTTTGGTATCGCACCTAATTTTAATGCAGTAGGTACTGCTAATTTGATCGGTGAGGGTGGCTTTTTACCGAATGGTTTTGGAGCAGTCTTGATGGGGGTAGTTATTGTTATTTTCTCCTTTATGGGCACAGAAATTGTGGCCATTGCGGCAGGGGAATCTGACGAACCGTTAGCAGCGGTGACAAAAGCTACGAATTCAATTACTTGGCGTATTTTGATTTTCTACGTGGGATCGATAACGGTAGTTGTCACATTATTACCTTGGCATTCCTCAGATATTTTAACAAGTCCCTATGTAGCAGTGTTGGATTACATCGGAATTCCCGCAGCTGCACAAATCATGAATTTTGTTGTATTAACAGCGGTTTTATCTTGCTTAAACTCTGCGCTTTACGCTACATCTCGAATGGTATTTTCTTTAGCGGAGAAGGGGGAGGCCCCAAAAGCATTTTTGAAATTAAATAAAAAGGGTGCACCTGTTAATGCCATATTAACAGCGACATTCTTCTCTTATATTGCCGTTATTATGAACTATGTTTCACCAGATAAAGTGTTTATGTTTTTACTTAGTTCATGTAGTGCAATTACATTGATTCTTTACTTAATCATTGCGTTTTCACAATTAAAAATGCGCCGGAAAATGGAGAAAGAAAACCCCGAGCTATTAAAAGTGAAAATGTGGTTATTCCCATATTTAACGTATTTCACAATCTTGGTTATAACAGCATTACTGATCGCCATGTTTTTTATTGAATCGATGCGTTCACAAATTTTATTCACATGCATTGTAGTGGCAGTAGTGATGATTTTCTATTTAGTTACACAAAAGAAAAAGTCGCCTAACCCGGTAGATGAGGCTAGCTCTATTTTCCAAAAGGAAGAGTTGGATTTTGAATAACTATAAACGAGGAGTGGGGAAATTATGACAGTTCAGCAAAAAATGAAAACATTATCACATTTTATTAATGGTGTTGAAACAGCCGGTACTAGTGGTCGCTACGCAGACGTGTATAATCCAACAACAGGAGAGATCATTGCGCAAGTACCATTAGCAACTAAAGATGAAGTGAAGCAGGCTATCCAGCTAGCGAAGGCAGCATTCCCTTCATGGAAAAAGACATCGATTGGCAAACGGGTTGAGGTTTTACATCGTTTCCGTCAGTTATTAGTAGAAAAACAGGATGAGCTCATTGAAGTCATTTGTGAGGAAAGTGGGAAAACGAAGGAAGATGCAAAGGGCGAAATTGTTCGTGGCATTGAATCCGTAGATATGGCAATCAGTGCCCCGCAAATGCTGAAGGGAGAATACTCGGTGAATGTAGGCGGCAATATTAATGCCTTCTCTGCAAAAGCCCCACTTGGAGTTGTTGCTACAATTGCTCCATTTAATTTCCCTGTTATGGTGCCATTGGCAATTACAAGTATGGCGGTTGCAGTAGGAAATGCAGTGATTTTAAAGCCATCTGAGCGTGTGCCAATCTCGGCATTATATTTAAGTAAGTTATGGAAAGAGGCAGGATTGCCAGATGGAATTTGGACAGTCGTTAATGGTGATAAAGAAGCGGTTAATGAACTGCTTGAAAATAAAGAGATACAAGCAATTTCATTTGTTGGATCCACACCTGTTGCGGAATATATTTATCAAACAGGGACGAAGAACAATAAACGTGTCGCTGCATTTGGTGGCGGGAAGAACTTTATGATTGTAATGCCCGATGCAAACCTAGAGCAAACAGCTAATGCCTTTTTAGGTGCAGCATTTGGAGCGGCGTCTCAGCGTTGTATGGCTATTTCTGGAGCAATCGTCGTTGGGAAAGATACGGAACAACGCTTTACAGAAATATTGAAGGACAAAATCTTGAAATTAAAAGTTGGTCCATATACAGATAGCGAGGTAGATTTTGGCCCAGTTATTACGCAACAATCAAAAGAGTCGATTCTTCGATATATCGATGGTGCTGTTGAAGAAGGGGCTAACCTTGTAACGGACGGCCGAAATCCGAAAATATGCGAAACGTCTAAAGGCTTTTTCCTTGGACCGACATTGTTAAATAACGTAACTCCACAAATGACTATTTTTAAAGAGGAAGTTTTTGGCCCTGCTCGCATTGTTGTAGGCGTCGAATCCTTACAAGAAGCTATTGATTTAATTAATGACCACGAACTTGGAAATGGTGTCACGATGTTTACGAGCAGCGGTTCGGCGGCGCGTAAATTCCAGGAAGAAATTGAAGTAGGAATGGTAGGTGTTAATGTTCCGATTCCTATTCCAGTTGGCTATCACAATTTTGGAGGATGGAAGCGCTCTAAGTTTGGTGAAGGGCATATGTTTGGACCGGACCAAGCACGATTCTTTACGAAAGCGAAAACGATTTCGGAACGCTGGCCTGATGAAACAGAGGATACGGCAAGTTCATTTGCGTTTCCAAGCAATAACGATGTGACAAAGTGAAAAAAACTAAAAGGAGTGTATAGATATGGTTCAAGTAAATCTTAAAAGTGATATTTTAAAGAAAGATGAACAATATGTATGGCATTCAATGAAACCTTACAATCCACAAGCGACATATGTAGTAGAAAAATCAAATGGTGCGAGGATCGTCGATACAGATGGCGTTGAATACATCGATGCAATGGCAGGTTTATGGTGTGTAAATGTAGGCTATGGACGCAAGGAATTAGCAGATGTTGCCCATGAGCAAATGATGAAAAACGCTTATGCTCCTTTATCGCAGGGGCATTTACCAGCAGTTGAACTGGCAGAAAAAATCAATGAAATGCTTGGTGGAGATTATGTTATTTTCTTCTCTAATAGTGGGTCAGAGGCTAATGAAACTGCGTTTAAAATTGCACGTCAGTATCATCAACAAAAAGGAGAAAGCTCTCGCTATAAAATCGTTTCTCGCTACCGTGCCTATCATGGGAATTCTTTCGGAGCATTGGCTGCGACAGGGCAAGCGGAACGCAAATATAAATATGAACCATTATCTCCTGGCTTTATTCATGTAGCACCACCAGATCAATATCGAGAACACGAAAGTGATACACTTGCTCCAATAGATTTAGCAAGCGTTAAGGCTGTAGATAAGACGATGACGTGGGAGCTAAGTGAAACAATAGCCGCGATGATTTTAGAGCCGATTATTACAGGTGGGGGCGTTATTATGCCTCCTGAGAACTACTTAAAGGGCATTGAAGAAGTATGTAAAAAACATGGAGCATTAATGATTGTAGACGAAGTAATTTGTGGCTTCGGTCGAACAGGAAAGCCATTTGGATTCATGAACTACGGTGTAAAACCAGATATTATTACGATGGCCAAAGGGATTACGAGTGCCTATTTACCATTATCAGCTACAGCGGTAAAACGAGAAATTTATGAGGCATTCACTGGCTCTGATGCATATGGTTATTTCCGCCATGTTAATACATTTGGTGGGTCACCAGTCGCATGTGCGGTTGCATTAAAAAATATTGAGATTCTTCAGCAAGAAGCGTTATTTGAAAGATCTACTGAGGTTGGAGCAACTTCCCTCCAAACACTGCAGCAAGCATTAGGTAATCACCCGAACGTTGGGGATGTTCGAGGCAAAGGCTTATTACTGGGCATCGAGTTAGTGTCAGATAAAACGTCGAAGGAGCCTTTACCAGTAGATAAAGTAAATGCTATTATTGCTGAATGTAAGGAGCAGGGTGTTATTATAGGTAAAAATGGTGCAACTGTTGCAGGCTTTAATAACGTATTAACATTATCTCCACCACTTAATATTGTACAAGAGGATCTTGATACAATCATAAAAGTTGTGATTGATAGTATTCATAAAGTGCAGGCATAATATAAAATCTAAAAGTAAAGCTGTCTCAAAAGTCGTAAAAACTTTTGAGACAGCTTTTTGAATGTCTTATAGCATAAGAAAGGCAAGGCGGAGTAGGAGTATGAACAAAGCTCCTCCCGCTAGGAATAGCAATAATAAAATTCTCTTTTTAATAATGTTGTTCATACCCTTCACCTTACTCTTTTGTTGTTTTAAACATGTAGCCGCTATATGAATTATAGATAATCATCACAATACCCATTAACATGAAATTGGAGATGAGTGAACTACCACCATAGCTTAAAAATGGCAATGTCATACCTGTTACAGGTAAAAGTCCAATGGTCATACCGATATTTTGTGTAATTTGGAAAGCTAATAAACTGGCAATACCGGCTCCCATCAGCGTCATAAATGGGTCCTTTGCTTCTACTGTAATAAGAACTATACGGTAAATAACAAAGAATAAAAGAACAATGACAAATGCCCCTCCGATGAACCCGAGCTCTTCAGCAATGTTCGCAAAAATGAAATCTGTATGCTTTTCCACGACATAGACATCATTGTTCATGTAACCTTTTCCGGTAAACTGTCCTGAACCAATTGCCGAAAAACCCTGCCTTGTTTGAAAAGATGAGTCCGGATATTCATTAGGCTGCAACCATCCATAAATGCGAGAAACTTGATGCCCTGATAATTTATTTAAAATTTTATCTGTAAAAAAATCATTGAATTTTACATAAAGAATAACCATAACGCTGAGAATTGATACTGGGATAGCTGTGAAAATGATTAGCAATTTTCTTTGTATACCTGAAAAGAAAAGCATCGGTACAATCATCGACATATATAGCATGACCATGCCCGTATCAGGTTGCTTGTAAACAGCAAGCGTAGGTGGAAGAGTGATAACAGCGATGATTAAGAGTAGCCGCATATCTGTTAAAAAGGTAGGGCGCACATATTTTTCTCTATGCGCAACAATAACCTTACTGACCACGATTAAAAACGCCAACTTTAAAAACTCTGATGGCTGAATGGATCCTAACACAGGAATATGGTACCAACGTTTCGCTTCATTGACAGTGCGGGCTATACTTTCGGGGGCAATGAATAAGCCAAATGTTAACAAGACCATCGCCCAATAAAATGGCCAGCCTATTTTTTTTAGCTGCTCAATATCAAGTGTTGCTACTCCATACATAATGAAAAATCCGATTAGGTAATAAAAAAGCTGCTTTATAATGAACGAGCTTGTATACTGCTCAAACACCGTGCTACTGGAATGGACAAATAGACAACTAATAATACCGAGTAATGACAAGCTAATGACTAAATTTTTATCTAACTTATTGAACTGTAACATTCAAACACCCCCTTTTTTAATCAACTTCGCCTTGTTGTAATTGTTGCTGACACTTCGCTTTCGCACAGAAAAAAACAATTGTTGCTGACGCTTCGCTTTCGCACAGAAAAAACAATTGTTGCTGACGCTTCGCTTTCGCACAGAAA
>NZ_JBEGDG010000032.1:0-37525 GCF_040183165.1 Lysinibacillus zambalensis | reverse complement strand
AATGTTTTAACTGCGCGAAAGCGAAGCGGCAGCGGCAAAATGTTTTAACTGCGCGAAAGCGAAGCGGCAGCGGCAAAATGTTTTAACTGCGCGAAAGCGAAGCGGCAGCGGCAAAATGTTTTAACTGCGCGAAAGCGAAGCGGCAGCGGCAAAATGTTTTAACTGCGCGAAAGCGAAGCGGCAGCGGCAAAATGTTTTAACTGCGCGAAAGCGAAGCGGCAGCGGCAAAATGTTTTAACTGCGCGAAAGCGAAGCGGCAGCGGCAAAGCGCCCAGTCGGAACGGAAATCAACCATACGCTATGGTAAGGAGCTTCCTTTGTATACTAGGGAAGTCTCTTAGAATTTAACTTCTTTAAGCCGATTCTGGACGCAATTACGCCAAGGCCTAATTGATTTATAGTTCTTCCTGGAAATAAATTTTGTAGAACTTTCGATTTGTAGATTCATCGTAGCCTACTTCAATTAGTTCATCTACTTTCTCGATATCCTGTACGTTTACCTGGATTTCAATATTGGAGTCGAGTTTAATTTTACGTTTATATTTTTTTTCAGCCTTTTCAAGTGCGCTCTCAGAAATAACAGTTTCATAAGGTTTTACCGAATTGATGATAATGTCTTTTTGTGTTGGCTCCGCATTTTCAAACACCGTTTCAATATAATTATTTACTTGAAATTCATCTTCATTTCTAAAATAATCAAGCGTTTTATTTAAAAGACCTAGCTTTTCAGTATTTGTAAAGCTTTCTTCTTTTAAGATATATTTTTTGCATTCTGTTAAGGCTAAATTCGTTTTATAATAATGTTCATCTGCAGCTTTAATCTTTAAAAAACGTTCTTGCCAATAGATAATATCTTCTTTCCTTTTCGTTTTCATAAAGACAGCAGGTGTCTGTTCCGGCCCCATATCTACGATGATGGCCATATTGTTTACTTTCTTTACATTGATGCCATCAATACCGTTGATAACCATTTTATTTTGGTCGTTTTTTACATCTAAAAACATTTCTTTTTCATCAATTTTAACGATGGCGATTATTTTTTTAGCTGCTGTAGACAGAAAACAATTGTCAAATAATCCAATAAACAATTCGCCACTTTTAATGTTAGGGTGCTGAGATACACTATGTAAGTGTTTAGCAATGTTTATTGATTGTTCAAGGAAACTATTTTCCTGCTCAAAAATTGCTCTCACATATGTGTAAACCTCATTTAACCCAATATTTGTTTCATGAAAAAATTCAAATTGCTGTTCCAAATCAATTTTGCTAAACGCTAGCTGTGTAAAAGCTGCCTCTAGCATGACCTCTGGTTGTGTTAATGATTCTTCACCTAACACGAGTGCATCGTCAATAAAATGTATAATATATTGTGCTAACTTACTTTCACTTACTTCTAGCATGTTTTCCACCTTCTAAAATAGCATTGTAGATAATATACCATATCATATATAGGACAATATTTTAATGTATTTTATTAGTAGTTATAGTGATCACCAATGTAACTGAAATCTTTTGCACAACAATTGCAAAAGATTTTTTTTTACACAAAAAAGATTTTCAACATAATTACAACCTTATTCATATCTTGCGAATAATGTTGAATGAAATAAGTTTAAAATGCTGTTGCTTAGATAATGATGGAACTATATAAAACGTGAAGCTGTAATTCGCTTTATTATCAGCTTAAGAGGGTGATGAATATGTGGGAAAAGATCTTAGCCTACATTCCAGAATGGAAAGTATTTATGCAAGGTTTTATTGTATTTTTCATTCCCTATATTATTTTCAAATTGTTTAATGGGATAGTATCTAAACAAGAGATGAATGACGATGACATGGTGAAAATAAAAGGTCAGGCGAAACCAAAAGATGAGCTTGAACACCAAACAGTGAAATCTTCCCAAGAGTCATTTGATTATTATACGGGTAATTACAACTTAGATGTTGAACTTGTTAAGAAAGAGATTGGTCATAACTGGGATGTGCATTTTAGGGAGTTTCACATAGGTAACACAGACATACGTGCAACGATTATTTTTCTTGATGGGCTGTCAGATAAAGAACTGATTAATAAACATATTTTGACATCTCTTATGGGGGATTTTTCACAAAAAGATGATCTGGAGTCTTTATATGAAAAAGGAGTCTTTTTACAGACATTTATTAAAAATGAAGTTCTTTCCGTTAGTGACATAACAGAAGAGTATGATGTAAAGCAATCTGTAGGCAAAATATTAGCAGGGATGACCGCCTTGATAATTGATGGAATGCCAAATGTATTAATGCTCGGGACAGTCAAAGGAAAATCGCGCAATATTGAAGAACCGGTATCAGAAGCATTGGTTCGAGGTCCGAGATTAGGCTTTACAGAAACGTTAAGTGATAATACGGCTCTATTGAGACAACATGGTGAAAATAGTGATTTATCAATTATCAATTTCCAAGTAGGTAAACGTACAAAAAAAGAATTGGTTATCGCCTATGTTAATGAGATTGCAGACCCGAACTTGGTCGAAGAGGTTAAGAAAAGAATTGAAACAATAAATATTGATGATGTTGCGGAATCGGGCTACGTAGAGCAACTAATCGAAGATAATTATCTCAGCCCTTTTACACAAGTTCAGAATACGGAACGCCCAGATCGTGTTTTTGCTGCCTTGATGGAAGGAAGAGTGGCAATTTTATTAGATGGGACACCTTTTGCATTAATCGTGCCAGTGACATTTAGTATGTTATTGCAATCACCAGAAGACTATTATGAACGATGGTTGCCAAGTACGCTCATTCGTCTATTACGTTATTTAGCTGCAACTATTACGCTTTTTGCACCATCCATCTATATATCGTTTGTCTCGTTTCATCAGGGCTTAATTCCAACTAAGCTAGCATTGTCTATGATGGGAACGAGGGAAGGTGTTCCATTTCCTGCAATAATTGAGGCACTAATTATGGAAGTAGCTATTGAAATTTTACGAGAAGCTGGGCTTCGTTTGCCTAAGCCTATTGGTCCTACAATGGGAATAGTCGGAGGGCTTGTTATTGGGGAAGCTGCTGTACAAGCAGGGATTGTTAGCCCCATTATGGTAATTGTTGTTGCGTTAACAGCTATTTCTTCTTTTGCTATTCCGCAATATAATGCGGGAATTTCATTGCGCATGCTTCGTTTCGTAGCAATGTTTTTTGCTGCTTTATTTGGTTTATATGGGGTTATCCTGTTTTTCTTACTTCTTTGCAGTCATTTGGTGAAGTTGAAGAGTTTTGGCATCCCTTTTGTTAGTCCGACGGTTCCTTATAGAGCAAACGATTGGAAAGACTTTATGGTTCGTATGCCACTTATGATGATGAAACGTCGTCCGAAGATGTTGCATACAAAAGATTCTAGCCGTCAAGATTAGTCACTAGGAAAGGAAATAAACTGGCATGATGATTAATTCACAAGACAAAATTACGGCTTCACAAGCAGTTGTTGTCCTCGCTAATTATATTTTGGCTACAGGAATACTTACCTTGCCAAGAACATCTGTTGAAAAGGTCAAATCACCGGATGTATGGATTAGTGTTTTTTTAGGAGGCGTCATTGCGATAATCGCAGCCGTGATTATCGTGAAATTAAGCCAAAAATATCCTGAAAAAACCTTCTATCAATATAGCCAAGATATTGTAGGGAAATGGGTAGGTTGGTTTTTGAGTTTGCTTATAATAGTCTATTTCTTTACAATTTCAGCATTTGAAGTCAGGATAATGGCTGAAGTAACCTCACTCTTTCTGCTCGAAGGTACGCCAACTTGGGCTATCATTTTGCCCTTTATGTGGATAGGGCTCTATTTGATTAGTAGCGGAATCAATTCGATTGCTCGACTATTTGAAATCATCTTTCCTATTACGTTTGTCCTCTTTTTATTGGTAGCTTTTATGAGCTTGGGCATATTTGAAATAGATAATCTACGTCCGGTATTAGGATTGGGAGTCATGCCAGTATTAAAAGGAGTAAAGACAGCAACCCTTGCATTTTTAGGTCCTGAAATTATGCTGTTGCTTGTCGCATTAATGAAGCAGTCTGAGAAAACGAAAGCAGTAAAAGTCGTCCTTGTTGGCTTAACGATTCCCTTATTCTTTTATGTCATAACAGTTGTTATGGTAATAGGTGCTTTATCAATCGATGGAGTTGTCACGAGAACATGGCCTACATTAGAACTTATGCGAAGTTTTGAAATTCCGGGGTTAATCTTTGAACGATTTGAGTCTTTTTTACTCGTGATTTGGATTATGCAAATATTCGCCACCTTTTCTATTACCTATTTTGCCGCTGCTTTAGGATTAGCTCAACTCTTTAAAAAGAACATACAGCCCTTTATATTTGGTTTGTTACCGATTATTTACATTATTTCTATGACGCCTAAAAATATCAATGACCTCTTTAAGTTCGGTGATATGATTGGGAATGCTGCATTATTCTTATTTGGTGTTTTTCCAGTACTCTTACTTTTTATTTCGAGGTTGAAGGGTGGAAAGACATGAAACTAAACAATATGATGGTGCGATTTCGTTTAGGTTTGCTATTATCTCTTATACTTTTAATTCTTACAGGTTGTTGGAGCAGTAAAGAAATTGAAGACTTAGGTCTTGTTGTAGGTACCTCGTTAGATGTAGAAACAGATAGTAGTTCTAGGGAGGCATTGGAGGAACAAGAAGCTAGAAACTCTAATAAAGAGCTGATTACAATTACCAATCAATTCGTTAACTCAGAGACAACTGGTTCCGGTGCGAAAGAAGGTAAAAAACAACAAAAAGCTTACAAAAACGTTTCTGAAACCGGAGATGCTATTCTTCCTACTTTGCGTAATATGATGTTAAAAAACGACAAACGAGCCTTTGCAGAACATTCAAAGGTCATTGTCCTAGGAGAGGATTTTGCAAGTGCATTCAATCTAACACAAACAATGGATTTTTTTCTTAGGGAACTGGAAATGAGACCAAGTGCGCTTCTTCTAATCGCTAAAAATCATGCAAGTAATATTCTTGAATCGAACGAACCAACTAAAATTCCTGCGTTTCAACTTGTTGAGATGATGAAAGGACATAAAAGAACGACAAAGATACTACCACCGATGACATTTGCAAAGTTACAAGGAAAATTAAATTCTAGAGCAAGTTTTTTATTGCAAAGTGTAACTTCAGAAAATGGAGAAATTAGATTTGCCGGAGCAGCTGTGATAAAAGGTAGCACAAAAAAACTGCGAGGTTTTCTTACGGGAAAAGAATTAGAGGGGATTACGTGGATAACTGGAAAGGGCAAAGGTGGTTTAGTAACAAGTTTTTATGAAGGGACTGATCAGCCGATTATATACGAGATATTGTCAATGAAAAGTAAAATTACACCCCATGTTGATGGAGACAATATCTCATTTAATGTAAAAATCGAATCTGAAGGGCGAATTGCTGAGCATTGGGTACTTTCTGAGAAAACATTTGATAATAAGTTTTTGAAAAAAGCAGAAAGGGCTACTGAAAAAGAGGTAGAGCGTCTTGTGAAAAATGTTTTAGAGAAGATACAAAAAGAATATCAAACGGACGTATCAGGGTTTGGAACAAGATTGAGAATAGAGTATCCAAAAGTATGGAAAAAGCTAAAAAAAGATTGGGATCAAACATTTAGCGAGATACCGATTCAGTGTGAGGTAAAAATAACGATAAAAGACTATGGGACGTCAGGGGAATAAAATTGATTTCGTTTTATGAAGGATAATAAATGGACATGGTAGTGAAGTATTTACAATGCTAGGAAATATAAAAGGGATTAAGTTCGGTATACTAACACTTAATCCCCAAAAAACTGTAGATAAAGAATAAAAGCAGGTATTCTACCAAAATTGACATTGGTAATCGTTGGAGTATACTGGAATTAAACGGAAGATATGTAAGTGAAAACAACGATAGATGAGGTCATTTTGTATGGAATACAGTATTAAACCAATAGCTGTAGTGAGCAATAGTCGAAAAATGATTGAAGATGACAATTGGGGTAACGTCATTTCTACTGTTGAATTGACAAAAGATATACATGCATCGTCTTTAACAGGGATTGATGATTTTTCTCATTTAGAAATAATTTTTTATTTTGATAAAGTTGTAGATGAGAAAATTCAATATGAAGCGAGACATCCGAGAAATAATAAGGATTATCCGGAAGTCGGTATTTTCGCTCAGAGAGGCAAAAATAGACCTAACAAAATAGGTGTAACGGTTGTAGAATTACTAGAATTAAAAGATAGAACATTAATCGTTAGCGGCCTCGATGCTATTGATGGAACACCAATTATTGATATTAAACCTGTCATGAAAGAGTTTTTACCAAAAGGTGAATTAAAGCAGCCAAGTTGGGCAACTGATTTAATGAAGAATTATTGGGACTAGTATATGTACACAAAAGGAATGAAGATTTTTTAATTTCAATTTAATTGAAGGAGTAAACAATATGTTTTTAAATCTACATATTGAAACCGAGAGGCTCATCATTCGGCCATATGCTTTAACTGATTTGGATGAATTGTATGCAGTAGTTTCTGAGCCTGATTTTTATCGATTTATTCCAGAGGATGTACCTAGTCGAGGTGATGTTCAGCGGATAATAGAGTGGTCCATTCAATGCAACAAAAAAAATACGCTTTCCAAAATACATAAATTGAATCTAGCCATAGTAGATAGGGAGAGGCAAACGTTAATTGGCTATTGTGGCCTTGGTCCAGATGATGTAAAAGAAACTGAGGTCGAAATCTATTATGGTATTTCGAATGCTTATAGAGGGCAAGGAATTGCGTATGAGGCTGCACAAGCTTTACTGAATTATGCGTTCAATAAGATTGGTTTACTTAAGGTTATTGCAGTCGTTCATCCTGAAAACGTGGCCTCTTTACGAATTGTAGCTAAACTAGGAATGAACTATGAATATACGTATATAAATCTTAATCCGGAACTGAAGGATTTTGAAGGATTACTTCATTATGCTATAGATAATCCTTCCGATGTTGATACGCTTTAAACGTGGCCAATTGCCTTTAGTGAAGTGATTAGTTTATTGCGGAGAGACTCGTCTGATAAGGTAAATGTGCTGTTCTAATTGAAGCAGTACCTAAAGTAAAAGGAATCTACGTACATTAAAGTATGCAGATTCCTTTTTATGTTTATTATTGAGGGGTAGATTGTGCGTTATCGATAATTTCTTGTGGGATATCGATTGTTTTTAGGTGATTGAACTCAGTGAATGTCACAACTGATTTTGTTTTCGTTTCTAGTTCTTGATTTTCAATCTTCATTTTCAAATCGAAATTCATATCCATTTTAGTTGTATCGAAAGTCTTTTTATCGATTTCTAGAACGTAGTGTATTTTATCAATCGTTAAGTTATCAAGTGGATTTTCTTCAAGACCCATATCTTTCATTGATTTGCTAATTTCAGAATCGATCAGTTCTTTAAATTCATCGCCCTTAGCGTCTAAAGTTAAGATATATGCATTATCAGTTTGTTCGAATTTGAAATCTTTAATATAGTTTTTAAGCTGTTCTAATTGTGCCTTAGCATCCGCAGATGATGCAGTTTGTTCCATAATGTCATCAAATTGCTCGCTTGGTAATTTAAACCAATTATTAGTTGCTTCATCCTTCATGAAAAAGCCTTGATCTTTCTTCATGTACATATCAATCGGTATTTCTGTACTTTTTTGATCTGCACTAGCCATATCTGGCATTGTCATTGAACCTGATAAGTGCATAGCAATTGGATCGGTAACTACATCCATATCCATATTTGATTTGATGGAAAACTCCATAGATTGTTCGCCTGCTTCAACTTTGGAATCTTGAGTCAACTCCATTTTTGCAGTTGTACTTTTAATGTCTGATTGGCGCTCTACCGCTTTTTCATACACTTGCTCTAAAGTGAGTTTACTTGTATTAGTTGTGTCTTTCTTAGGGGTAGCGCTACTGTTACAAGCTGCCAGTGTTAGTGCTAGTGCTCCAACACTTAAAACTTTAAAAAATTTGTTCATTACTTTCATCTCCTATTCTTGGTAAAAGATATAGCAATCTCTTTTTATATATGAAATAAAAAGTAGATTTACGCCATATTTATTTATTTAGTTACTAATTTAAAATAGGAATGGTGCTAGGGGTCAATAAGCGAACATTAGTGGATTAGTTATTGAATAGAGGTTTCTAATGGTTTTGTGTTATAGCAAGGGACTATTGTAGCTAGTAGTTTCATATAGGTGAGCACGCTGAGCCAGAAAGCTTTTTTGTAAATGGGAGTTCTTCAAAATTTGAGACTGCTATACAAACTTTTAACAGATCAGTGCCAACTATGTTTGTAAATAAGTAAGTGAGGGGCAAGTCATAAGAAGGATTGGTATTTTTGAGTTGAGAAATTAGTAAGACAAAAAGAAAGAGCCGAGAAAATGATATCATTTTCTCGGCTCTGTTTATCAATTATAGCCCCAGATCATTGCGAATAATGTACCAATGATTGTGACAACACCTACGAATACTGAATATAAAATCGTTGTATATAACGTTTTCTTGTCTTCAGATTCACCGATGTGCATGAATAATACTAATTGTACAGTTGCTTGTGCAAGAGCAGTTACTAGTAAAACACCAAATGCCATGTTAAGAGACATATCGAATTTAACAACAGCTAAAGCTACAACTGTTAGTAATAGTGAGAAGCCGAAGCCCATCACATGTTGTTTTGGGAATAATTCCTTCATCAGCTAATCAGTCCTTTCAAGTAGACGAAGCTGAAGATGAAAATCCAAACAACGTCTAAGAAGTGCCAGTACAGTGAGAAGATAAACGCTTTGTTAGCCGTTTGTGGGTTTAAACCACGGCTAGCTACTTGCATTAAAATGGCAACGCCCCAGAAGAAACCAAATGTTACGTGGAGACCGTGGGTACCAAGTAAAGTCATTAATGCCGATAAGAATGCACTTGTTCGAATTGTTGCACCTTCATTAACATATGTGACAAATTCATCGATCTCAATGGCTAAGAAGCCAAGACCTAATAGAAGTGTGATGATGAAAAATGCCATCATCGCTTTTTTATTGCCAATGCGCATTGCATGAACACCAAGACCAATTGTGAAACTACTTGTTAATAATAAGAATGTTTCCCATAATACTGGTGTTAGTTCGAAAATCTCAGCGCCATTTGGGCCACTACCTGTACGTGTTTGAAGTGTGAAATACACTGTAAATAGTGTGGCGAATAATACGATTTCGGCACCAAGGAAAATCCAGAAACCGAAAATTTTCAGGCGATTTTCTTCTGTACTATATTCTAATGGAAGTGAAGAATCGATTTTCATATTATTTATCACCTCTCAAGCTTTTTTCAGTTGCCATAACTTCTTCAACTGAAATGTATCGACCATGATCCTTTTCGAATGAACGATGAATCATAAAGCCAAATACACCAATCATACTAATGATTGCTGGAACCCATAGATTGAATACAGCAAAGAATGCTGCAAGGAAGAAGAATCCGCTCATCCAGAATGGAGTGCCAGTGTTGTTAGGCATGTGAATTTTTTCAATTTTACCGGCTGTAATATCGCGACCTTCTTTTTTCGCGAACCAGTATTCATCTAAACGTGTAACCGTTGGAACTACTGCAAAGTTATACTCTGGTACTGGAGAATGAGTAGCCCATTCTAGCGTACGACCATCCCAAACATCTGCTTTTTCATTACGTGGCATATGTTTCCAGCTGTAGTAAATGTTATATACGATTAACGCAAAGCCGACAGCAAGACCAATACCACCGATGAACGATAGCATGTTCAATGGACCGTAGCCAGTTGACTCAGAGTAAGTGTACATACGACGAGCGTAACCATCTAAACCTAAAATGAATAGAGGGAAGAATGTTACGTTAAAGCATACTGCGATAAACCAGAAAGCAGCTTTACCTAGTTTTTCATTTAAACGGAAACCGAACATTTTTGGCCACCAGTAGTGGTAACCTGCAAGTACACCAAATACTGTACCTGGAATTAATACATAGTGGAAGTGGGCAACTAAGAACATCGTATTATGATATTGATAGTCAGCACTTGCCATTGCAAGCATTACCCCTGTAACCCCACCAATTGTGAAGATAGGAATAAAGCCAAGAGCGTAAAGCATAGGAGTTGTAAATTGAATTTTACCGTGTCTCATTGTGAGCAACCAGTTAAATATTTTAACCCCTGTCGGAACAGCGATTGCCATTGTTGTAATAGAGAATACGCTGTTTACCATTACACCGTGACCCATTGTATAGAAGTGGTGGGCCCATACTAAGAATGATAGTAACGAAATAACGACCATACTCATAACCATTGATTTATAGCCGTATAAGTTTTTACGTGCAAATGTCGCAATGATTTCAGAGAAGATACCGAAAGCAGGTAGGATAACGATATAAACCTCAGGATGTCCCCAAACCCAGAATAGGTTGGCCCAAAGCATATCCATACCACCATTTTGCATTGCAAAGAATTGTGTACCGAATTGACGGTCAAGCATCATTAATGCAAGTGCTACAGTTAATACTGGGAATGCAAATACGATAATAATGTTTGTAATTAAAATTGACCAAGTGAACATTGGCATTTTCATTAATGTCATACCAGGTGCACGCATTTTAATGATTGTTGCGATGAAGTTAACACCAGTCATTAACGTACCAATCCCTGATAATTGTAAAGCTAAAGAATAGTAGTTGTTCCCAACAGTTGGACTGAATTCTGTCCCAGCTAATGGGAAGTATGCTGTCCAACCAGCATCAGGTGAACCACCAATGATAAATGATAGGTTTAATAAACCACAACCAGCTGCAAATAACCAGAAGCTGACTGCATTCAGACGTGGGAAGGCAACGTCACGAGCACCAATTTGCAGTGGGATTACAATGTTCATTAAACCAATTACGAATGGCATAGCCATGAATAAAATCATTAATAAACCGTGTGTTGTGAAAATCTCATTATAGTGTTGTGCATCAAGAAGTCCATTATCTGGAACTGCCGTTTGTGCACGCATTAATAGTGCATCGATACCGCCGCGGAATAGCATCAAAAGTGCTGTAGCGATATACATAATACCGATTTTTTTATGGTCAACAGTTGATAGCCAGTTTTTGTAGAAATAGCCCCATTTTTTGAAATATGTAAGGCCAGCTACGATAACAACGGCTCCAACTACGATACTAATAGCTGCCGCTAAAATCATCGGTTCTTGCATAGGATGGAATACTTCTTCCATACTCATTGGATGCGCTCCTTTCAGGTGTAAAAATTAATGTGAATGTGTTGCTTCAGAATTTTTTTGTGAATCAGTGATTCCCATGCTCCATTTTAGAGTGATCCATTTCATCTTCGGACATGTCCATATCACTATGATCCATGCCGCCCATTTTCATGTGTTCACTGTGTTCCATTGGAGCAGGTCTAAATTCTAAGTGTGTAGATGAATAGCTTGAACGACCAACGTGTTCTGCTTTTAATAGTTCATCAAATTTTTCTTCTGTTAATGGTTTTTCTTTTGATTTCACATCAGAAACCCATTTGTCGAATTCTTCTTGTGTCATAGCTTCTGCTTCAAATTCCATTTCAGCAAAACCGCGACCGTTAAAGTTAGAGTTACGGCCCATGTATGAACCAGGTACATCTGCAGCAAGGTGAATAGTTGTTAACATGTCACTCATCGCGTATTTTTGACCAGCTAATTGTGGAATCCAGAAACTTGTGATTGGTCCGAAAGAGTAAAGTTTAAACTCGATTGGACGGTCAGTTGGAATATTTACATAGTTTACAGTTTCAACACCTTGCTCTGGATAGCTAAAATGCCATTTCCAGTTAGAAGATGATGCGTAAATAACAAGTGGCTCTTTATTGTCATAACCTTCTGGTGTTGTCTCGACTGTACTTGTTGTTCTTACAGTAACAACTGCCAAGAATGCCACTATGATAATAGGGATAACTGTCCATATTATTTCAAGTAGATGACTACCCTCTTCGTGAGGAGGCTCATAATCGGCAGATGATTTTGAAGCACGATATTTAGTTAGCATAAATGCTAAAAGCACATACACGACTAGTAATATAAAGGCCATTGTAATAATGGATAAAATAATTGTGTCTGATAATGTTTTGGCATTTGGCCCTTTAGGATCAAAAATTGTTAGGGGTTCACAGCCAGCAAGAATTGCTAGCGCACTAAATGCAACAAACATTAAGCTTAACTTTTTCTTCATGTTTGACTCCTTTCTATAAAACGGCTATTCATAAATTTCATGTGTTTATATATAGATTCGAAATTATAAATAGTGGGTAATACGGTCACCTCTTTTAATTGTTGTACCAATCAAATAATCAGAAATACTAACAATGGCATGGTTCACTATGAAACATTGAATTTAGTATTTGATTGGTCTATTGCAAGCGTTCGCAAAGTCATTAATCTGTGTAATCGATTTTCAAACAATATGTCATAATCGATCGACACAAATGTCGTCGTTTGCATATAGGATTATACGCCCCGTTTGAAAGAAAAAAAATTATTTTTTTATATTTTTAATAGTAAACCGGGGATAAATATGAACATTTTTTGAACAAAAATCGTTATTTCAATATTAGTATTTTTGTGTTTAATATAATAAACACTGTTCAAACGTTGAAAACACTGAGTTTCTTATCCTTAACTATGTAAATAGTTTTTTTTGTGAAAACGTCATTTCACATTTCAGACGTCATTTTGTAATAAAATCGCCGTTAAATTAGGTTATTGAATGCTTTATTGTTGCGTTTTTAAAAAATGTGAGTAAACAAAAAGAAAGGTTATGGATATATAAGGATAAACTTTCAATGTAAGGGATGATTGGAAAGGGGTATTTCGGAAACGGATATAAATTATGTTAATATAATTACTAACTTCCATTTATTGCATGCTTGATATTTTACTTGAAAAGTAAAAAAAGCAAACTAAGGGGATTCTTAGTTTGCTAAATTTGGTATGGGAACGAAATTAAATGTTTGAAGCAGAAAGAAAGTGAAATTCGCTTTAGCTCATCTAATTACGCCAGATAATCTATGCACCTAGTTTTAGCCATTTTGCGACTTGTCCATAAATAGTATTTTGAAGATTTGGGGCTAGGTTTTGCATCTTTAAAGCAAAATACAATGTTTTCATTAAATTTAATGTACATGTTCGTCCGCTGAAAAAGGCTTCGTTATAACCTTGAGTCTCTAAATGCATTTCAAATTTATCAAATGCCTGTTCGGCAAATTCTATTAATGCTTCCTCAGAGTAGTCACGAGCTAGTAACGCTTCAATAATATTAACTAAGCGTTCCTCCTCGTCGTTGACAAAAACAGTATCTTTCCAAGTAACAAGTTTCAAAGCATGCAAGATTAAAGGCGCATGTTGTAAATCAAATTTGGGGTGTTTAATTGTCATAGTCGCTAAATCTGCACCATGTGCAATGCTATGCGCCCAACCTTTATCTTGAACATGTCCTCTCGTATCGTTTTCCAATAATAAATAGCGACCGATCTTTTTAAAGAAAATTTGTAAACGCTCATTCTTTAAAAGTAGTAGTTCAGCATCTTTTGCGAGAATACTTGCTACAAGTAAAGCAGAAAACGAACGAGTGAAGACACTATCTGTCATTTCTTCGCCTATGTTTAAAAATAAATAATCGTCGCCTATTACAGTATCAAATAAATATTGTAGCTGTTCATTGCTCAGTAAATTGTCGCTAAGTAGATCAATAAAAGTTCGATAAATTAATTTGTCTCGTAATTCGGCATCTGGTGAACCAATGTGCGTTAACATTTCTTGTAACAACCAATCGCCCTTTTGTAACATAAATTCTTGTCGTTCTGAAGATGTCATGGTTGAGAATGATTGTAATGTATTTTTAATATCCATCTGTAATTCCCCCGAGGTTAAATTAATTCTCTATAAGAGCATTCTTTTCGAAGTGTTAGTAGAACATAGTAAAAATGCTTATATGGAGCTAGGTCTTTTTATTATAACGCTTCAACGATGAATTTGTTGATTTGTAAAGTTTTCTAGTGATATAGAAGTATATTCGCAATGGGAATTCCAGAAACAACAAAAAGTTGATATGATAGACAAGCAACAAAAAGGGAAAGACTTATTCAAGGGGCACAAAAAAAGACATACCTATTTAAGTATGTCTCATCTTAGTTATGATATAAGGGCTGACTTTATACCGAGCGGCCATTCAGTATAAGTATTTTGATTGGTTTTTAATTCAACAAGAATATTTGCATTTTTAATGGTTTCGATTAGCCATTCGCTATAATGAAGATTCGGTTCGGCGTGCTGTAAGATTCGTTGCATATCTTTTTGGTCGATACTTAGAAGTTTATAGTTGCATTCAATGTGTACACTTTGGGGAATAATAAAAAGTGACTCATGTTGGTGTCCGATTGAAATGGAGCCAGGAATGTAACCTTGGATACTTATAATATGTGTATTTGCTTCTTGCGTGTATAAATCAATCTTTGTTCGTGTGAGTATTTCAAATTCGATCGGGTAATCCTTCTGATAAGGATTGTCCGCTGTAGAAAACGAAACAACTTTAATTGGTAGTGCCTCAAACATAGGAGAGATGCTACTACCAAATTCACTAACTGTATCTATTAATTGCATGTATTCCACTCCTTGTGAAGAACTTTTGCCAGCAATTATGCTACGGCATAATTGCGTCAGGAATCAGCTCTGTGCATTCCTGCAGATGTTTTTTGTGCGAAAGCAAAGCGACAGCGACACATGTTTTTGTCTGTAGTTAGCTGAATGCTGAATGCCTGTAAAAAGTAATAAATGAAAGATATTATTAATTATAATACAATTTATTACAAAATATGTAATGCTAAAGCAATGATTTTTTTTAATAAGTAGGGAGTAAATTAATATGGTCATCGTTGAAAGTTAAAAATGACATATGTAAAACGTATATCATCTAATGAGATTGAATTGGAGTAAATGAGGGGAGCATTACAGATGAGACTACGGTGGGAATCAATAGAGGAACGCGCAAAGATCAGTGATAACGCTTTTGTGACTAACCCCCAGTAGCTCATCACAACTCCTCATTAAGCCCACGGTCAAATTCGTAAATCAACTCCATGATATGTTGATGATTCATATAGAAACTAATAAGTTAAATAGTCGTAAAGAGGTGAGAAAAATGACAAAGCGAAAACGACATGTTATAAAACATGACAATATTGTTGTTTTTCCTGGTGCTGTTCAGACATTAATACGTGAAGGACATATGTATGCGGAAAATTATCAATATGAAGAGGCAGTGGCCAGCTTTGAAAAAGCATTTTTATATGAAGATGGGGATGAAATGGCATTAAGTGCTTATGCGTATGCTTTATATGAATTAAAAGCATACGATAAAGTTAAAAATGTTTGTGAGCAATTGTTTGCTTTGGGTACGACTTTATATGTGGAAGTAATGGAGCTGTATGTTACTGTATGTATGCAATTAAAGGAATACCATCAAGTAGAGTCGTTAATTTCGACATTAATAGAAGAAAATGTACTTCCGGAAGATCAGCTTGAGAAATTTGAACGCTTAAGAAGCTTGAATCAAGATGTTGCAAGGAATCTCCAAAAAAAAGAAGATGCAAAACGATTGTTAGAAGAGCAAGAATATGAACTTTCGGTATTTAGTGCCTTAACGGCAAATGAACAATCTATTCGACTGCATCGTTTAATGGAGACGAATGTAAGGCAATTAAAAACAGCATTGAAAGATATTATTGAATGTCCTACAATCCATCCATTTGTTCAGAGTTTAGCGTTAATTCTATTGGTGGAACAAGAAGTGTCAATTGAGATTACTGTTTCAAAATTTAATGGAACAAAGATTATTAACCCTATCAATTTAGTCTTACCAAATCAGTTGCCTCAGTATAGGGAAGTAAAAAAAATAATCGAAAATAAATTAGAGCAAGACCCATCGACGTTGGAAATGGTACAATATTTAATGGCGAAGCATGCCATTGTGACGTATCCGTTTGAATGGCACCAGTATGAAGCTGATGATATTGCCTATAGTTATATTGACTTTGTACAATCTATGCTCGGAAAAGTACAGGAAATGAACTATGAAATCATTGACTTTTTACAAATGTTAGAAAAAATGACGGAACTACATGAAGTATGAAATAAGTTGAAACTATACGCATCTATGTTATACTAAAATGGTTGTCAAAATCGTAGTTACGAATGAATTGTCTAACAATAAACTTGATTATTTATTTGGAGGTATTTATACATGTCAGCAAAATGGGAAAAACAAGAAGGTAATATCGGTACTCTTACAATTGAAGTACCTGCTGCAGAAGTAGACGCAGCAATGGACCAAGCGTTCAAAAAAGTTGTAAAACAAATTAACGTACCAGGTTTCCGTAAAGGGAAAATGCCTCGTAATATGTTTGAACAACGCTTTGGTATTGAATCTTTATACCAAGATGCATTAGAAATCATCGTTCCTGAATCTTATTCAAAAGCTATCGATGAAGCTGGTATTATGCCAGTAGATTACCCAGAAATTTCTGGTACAGAAAACTTCGCACATGGTAAAGATTTTACATTTACTGCTCAAGTAACAGTGAAACCAGAGCCAAAACTTGGTGAGTACAAAGGTTTAGAAGTTACAAAACTTCCAGTAGAAGTTACTGATGAAGAAGTAGAAGCACAAATTCAAGAACAATTAGCTCGTAAAGCAGAGCTAGAAATTAAAGAAGACGAAGCAATCGTAGAAGGCGATACAGCTGTTATCGACTTTGAAGGTTTCGTAGGTGAAGAAGCGTTTGAAGGTGGCAAAGGTGAAGACTACCCACTAGAAATCGGTTCAGGTTCATTCATCCCTGGCTTCGAAGAGCAACTTGTAGGTATTAAAACTGGCGAATCTAAAGACGTAGTTGTTACTTTCCCAGAAGAATACCATGCAGCTGAATTAGCTGGTAAAGAAGCTACTTTCAAAGTAACAGTAAAAGAAGTTAAAACAAAAGTTCTTCCAGAACTAAACGATGAATTCGCTAAAGAATTAGACCCAGAAGTTGAAGGTGTAGAAGCTTTACGCGCTAAAATCAAAGAGCAAACTGCTGAACAAAAACTAGCTGAATCAAATGCAGCACTTCGTGACGAGTTAGTTGAAAAAGCAGCTGGAAATGCTGATTTTGAAGTACCTGCTGGTATGATTAACTCTGAAACTGATCGTATGTTACAAGAATTTGGTCAACGTTTACAAATGCAAGGTATGAACTTAGACCTTTACTATCAATTCTCAGGTCAATCAGAAGAAGATTTACGCGGACAAATGAAAGAAGAAGCAGAAAGCCGTGTACGTGTATCTTTAACTCTTGAAGCAATTGCAGAAGCTGAAAAAGTTGAAGCTACTGAAGCTGATATCGAAGCTGAATTAGAAAAAATGACTGCTCAATTTAACATGACAAAAGAGCAAATTACTGGTGCTTTAGGTGGCACAGCAGTTCTTGAAAACGACATTAAAATTCAAAAAACAGTTGAATTTTTAGTAGAAAACGCTAAAATTACTGAATAGGATTTTTTTGTAACTGGATAGAAAAATGAAAACAAGGTACGGCATTAAACCGTGCCTTGTTTTATCACATATTGTGTGTTTAGGTGTAGCTAGATTCCACGTTAGGTTTAGTTTTACGACTACTTTCACTGCAAAAGTATCCTCCAAAAGGAGTGCTTTTTTGAAGAGGGATAGGCAAAGCCTTTACATTTCTCTAATACATAGTGTTGTTTGACTTATCACACGATGCTAAAATTTGACTTTATTCAGCAGAGATAGGGTTTAATTGATTGATGTCTCAATCTTCCAAATGAGGAACAACGAAATACATCCTCTTCTGAATGAAGTTAAGCCTCTGGCGAATGTAATAGATTTTAAAAAAATTGTAACTTGTACCTACTAAGTATAAACGTGAAGTCACGAGTCAATACCAACTGAAGAAGGTCAGGTAGTTTGGCTAAACGTAAGGTCTCTGGTCGCTAGAGCTTTCTGAAGAATCAGTTACTTACACTTATGTGGTAATAAAAGGCATGATTAGTAGAATTTAGTCTCATCCTAAGTGGTGGATAACATTTGATAAACTACTCGCTATGATGGTGAGCTGGAATTTATTAAGTTAATGAAATGGAAACTTTGTGGCAATATTCATGTTTTTTGTACAATGAGTGTCAAAAATCTTGAACCATAAACGCCGTGGTGTAAATGGATGCAGACAATTTATTTGATAATGATTCAATAATCTTGTAAGATTGTTGCTTGAATAGGGGTGAAACATATTGTTCAAATTTAATGATGAAAAAGGCAATTTAAAATGCTCATTCTGTGGGAAACCACAAGAACAGGTACGTAAACTAGTTGCGGGTCCTGGTGTTTATATTTGTGATGAATGTATCGAACTTTGTTCAGAAATCGTTGTAGAGGAACTGGGCGTTGAAGAAGAAATTGAATTCCAAGATATTCCAAAACCGAAAGAAATCTTAACGATTTTAGATGAGTATGTAATAGGTCAAGAACGTGCTAAAAAAGCTTTAGCAGTTGCGGTTTACAATCACTACAAACGCATTAATACAAATAGTAAAATTGATGATGTAGAATTAGCGAAATCGAACATTGTGTTAATCGGCCCAACTGGTAGCGGTAAAACTTTATTAGCCCAAACATTGGCGCGTATATTAAACGTTCCTTTTGCTATTGCAGACGCTACTTCACTAACTGAAGCCGGCTATGTTGGTGAGGACGTTGAGAATATCTTATTAAAATTAATTCAATCAGCAGATTACGATATTGAGCGTGCTGAAAAAGGGATCATCTATATTGATGAAATCGATAAAGTTGCACGTAAATCTGAAAATCCATCCATTACACGTGATGTATCGGGTGAAGGTGTACAACAAGCACTTCTTAAAATCTTAGAAGGTACAGTTGCGAGTGTCCCACCACAAGGTGGCCGTAAGCATCCTCATCAGGAGTTCTTACAAATCGATACTACGAACATCTTATTTATTGTGGGTGGAGCGTTTGATGGAATAGAGTCCATTATTAAACGTCGTCAGGGTGAAAAAGTAATTGGCTTCGGTTCAGATCCTAACAAAATTGATGTGGAAGAAGGCTCAATTATGGCAAAGCTGATTCCAGAGGATTTATTGAAATTTGGCTTAATTCCAGAGTTCATCGGTCGATTACCGGTACTTGCAAGCCTAGAGCAATTAAACGAGGCTGCGCTTGTACAAATTTTAACAGAGCCTAAAAATGCACTAGCTAAGCAATATCAAAAAATGCTTGAATTAGATGGTGTTGAGCTTGAGTTTGATGAAGGTGCCCTTTCTGAAATTGCAAAAGAAGCAATTGAGCGAAAAACAGGTGCACGCGGTCTTCGTTCAATTATTGAGTCAACAATGCTTGATGTAATGTACGAATTACCTTCACGTGAAGACGTGAAAAAATGTATCATTACGGCAAAAACAATTACGGATAAAGAAAAACCGAAATTGCTTCTTGAAGATGGCACTGAACTCGATGAAGGTAGCGACACAAAAACTTCAGCATAACGAACAGACGTGGCTGTCTATTGTTATGAGATAAAGAGTAATTTAGCTGACTTCGATTGTGCAATATTCGCACATTCGACAGTCAGCTTTTTATTCATTCATACATAAAGCCAACTGTAATTAAATGAAATTTTTGGCTCAATTGATTAACTAGTGTGAATCAGCTTTTTAGACACATACTAGTAGCGTGGGAGTGAATAAGAAAATTTTGACGGAGGTGAATACCCGCATGGTGACAATACAAAAAACAACAAATGTACCATTATTGCCTTTACGTGGACTTTTAGTATACCCGTCGATGGTATTACATATTGATGTGGGTAGAAATCGTTCTGTAGCGGCGCTAGAACAAGCGATGTTAGAGGACCAACTGATATTATTAGTAACACAAAAAGAAATGCATGATGAACAGCCTGATGAGCAAGATCTCTACTCAGTTGGTACGATGGCATATGTTAAACAGATGCTTAAATTACCAAATGGAACTCTGCGTGTTTTAGTGGAAGGTGTAGCGCGTGCAACATGGTCTAACTATCGGGCGTTAGAAAAATATACGGTTGTTGACATCGATGATAAGGAAGAAACAATCGATAAGGATATTGAAACACAGGCTTTAATGCGGACGCTGTTAACGTATTTTGAAAGATACGCGAAAGCCTCTAATAAGATTACTTCCGAAACCATCAGTACTGTGGCAGACATTGAAGAGCCAGGTCGTTTAGCGGACATCATTGCTTCACACTTGCCATTCAAGATTGCAGATAAACAAGAAGTATTAGAAATGCTCAGTGTAAAAAAGCGTTTAGACCATTTAATTATTCGTTTACATGATGAACAAGAAGTACTTGATCTAGAGAAGAAAATTAATACAAAAGTTAAGCAATCGATGGAGCGTACTCAAAAAGAATATTATTTACGTGAACAAATGAAAGCTATTCAAACTGAGCTAGGGGACCGTGAAGGGAAAACTGGCGAAGTCGCTGAATTGCGTAAACGTATTGACGCAACAGGAATGCCTGAATCAACGAAAGAAGTAGTACTTAAAGAGTTGGATCGCTATGAGAAGATACCGGCAGCTAGTGCAGAGAGTGGCGTAATTCGAAACTATATTGATTGGATTGTAGCACTACCATGGACAAATGCGACAGAAGATCGCATGAATATCGCACATGCAGAGAATATTTTAAATCGTGATCATGATGGTTTAGAAAAAGTAAAAGAACGTATATTAGAATATTTAGCTGTTCGTCAATTGAAAGCATCATTACGTGGACCTATTTTGTGTTTGGCTGGCCCTCCGGGTGTAGGTAAGACGTCATTAGCAAGATCGATTGCAGAAAGCTTGGATCGCAAATTTATACGTATTTCATTAGGTGGGGTACGAGACGAATCGGAAATTCGTGGTCATCGCCGTACGTATGTTGGGGCAATGCCAGGGCGTATTATCCAAGGGATGAAAAAGGCAGGGACAATTAATCCTGTGTTCCTTTTAGATGAAATAGATAAAATGTCTAATGACTTCAGGGGAGATCCAGCAGCAGCAATGCTTGAAGTTTTAGATCCGGCTCAAAATAATACATTTAGTGATCATTACATTGAAGAACCTTATGATTTATCAAATGTATTATTTATAGCAACTGCTAATGATTTAAGTACAATTCCTGGACCATTACTAGATCGTATGGAAGTGATTTCAATTGCTGGTTATACAGAAATTGAAAAAGAGCAAATTACGAAAAATCATTTAATACCAAAACAGTTAAAAGAGCATGGCTTGAAAAAAACACAAGTTATTATGAAAGACGAAGCAGTAGTGGATATCATCCGTTACTATACTCGTGAAGCGGGCGTTCGCGGATTAGAGCGTCAAATCGCAACCCTATGTCGTAAAATCGCTAAGATCATTGTTTCTGGTGAGAAAAAACGAGTAACAGTAAGCTCGAAATCGTTAGAGGAATTACTCGGTAAACATCGTTTCCGATATGGACAAGCCGAGGAGGAAAATCAAATCGGTGTAGCTACTGGACTTGCTTATACAACTGTGGGTGGTGATACATTACAAATTGAGGTATCATTAACACCTGGTAAAGGAAAATTGCAGCTAACTGGGAAGCTGGGCGATGTCATGAAGGAATCTGCTCAAACCGCCTTATCGTATGTCCGCTCAAAAATGGATGAGCTAAAAGTGGATGCAGAATATTTTGAAACACATGATATTCATATTCACGTTCCTGAAGGAGCTGTTCCGAAAGATGGACCTTCCGCAGGTATTACAATGGCAACTGCAATTGTATCCGCAATTTTACACCGTCCGATACGCCGTGAGGTCGGCATGACAGGTGAAATTACTTTACGTGGGCGTGTACTCCCAATTGGGGGCTTAAAGGAAAAGACTCTCAGTGCGCATCGAGCAGGCTTAACGACAATTATTTGTCCGAAAGATAATGAGCGCGATATTGAGGATATTCCTGAAAGTGTACGCGAACAACTAACATTTAAACTAGTGTCATCGGCTGATGAAGTATTAGCCATTGCACTGGACGGAGGTATTTAAGAAAATGAAAGTCCATAACGTCGAAATGGTCATAAGTGCTGTAAGACCAGACCAATATCCAGAAGATGGACTGCCAGAATTTGCACTAGCCGGTCGTTCAAATGTGGGGAAATCCTCATTTATTAACCGAATGATCGGTCGTAAAGCTTTAGCACGTATTTCTTCTAAGCCCGGAAAAACACAAACGCTTAATTTTTACAAAATTGAAGAGCAATTGTTTTTCGTAGATGTTCCGGGTTATGGTTATGCAAAGGTTTCAAAGACTGAGCGTGAAGCATGGGGAAAAATGATTGAGCGTTACTTAACTGGGCGTCAGGAATTAAAGGCAGTCGTTCAAATTATTGACTTACGTCATCCACCTACAGCTGATGATCGCATGATGTATGATTTTTTGAAGCATTACAATATTCCTTGTATTGTCATTGCAACAAAAGCAGATAAAATTCCAAAAGGTAAATGGGATAAGCACAAAAAAATCGTGAAAGAAACGCTAGACATGGATAAAAACGATCCTATTATTGTCTTTTCTTCAGAAACAGGACTTGGTTTTGAAGAAGCTTGGCGTACTATTGAAAATAAAATGTAATAAGAAAACATCTATTGCGTCTATTATTTAGGACAGTAGATGTTTTTTTTATTAAAATGGATGGAATTGCTTGATGAATGAAATAACTGACCGATAAATTAAATAGGAGGTGGACTTAATGGATATCGCAGCTTTATCAATGGCAATGAATCAAGCAACATTAATGCAAAATGTATCTCTAGCTGTAACGAAACAGGCTATGGAGATGCAACAGCAAAATTCAGAACAATTAGTTGAAATGTTAGATGCTCCACATCCAACAGCTGGACATACAATTGACGTTCAAGTTTGATGAAGGAAGGTAGCTTGAAATTGGAAGCTACCTCTATCTTTGTGTCTAACGGTAGATTTAACTTCTTTCAGCGGATGGATGGGCACCTGCTGAAATAGAAGAACTCAGTCTAAGAACGCCACGTCCTGTTGCAACGACTGAGTGACCAACATCGTGTTGCCTAAAGCCTCCGGCCGATTCCGGACGCAATTATGCCGAGGCATAATTGATAAAGTAAATTAAAAGTACTAAAATGTATCTTTTTAGATAGTAAAAACTACCAATAGTACGATATACTATTTATTATTAATTAATAACATTTTTTTAGGAGGTGGGATTTGTTGAAGAAAATTCCATACATACTAATGATTTTGTTACTAGCGGTTCTCGGGTTTTCATCAAATCAAACAGCACACGCTACCCAAATGGTGACTGGAACTTTTGTGGATGTAACATTTTCAGAATATGAAAATTCAAATGGAGTAATAGAAAAAAAGCTTAGTAAAATTACTTTGCAAAATGATAGCGGTCGTCAAGTTACATATAATATAAATAATAATGCCCGCCTGTATATTAATAAGACAGAGACAACAATTGAAGGCTTTAAGATGGGGATGAAAGTAGAAGCGGACATTTCCCTTAGAAGTGTTGTTGAGCTTCGAGGTACTTCTGATTCTACAAAGGAAACAGAATCTCCAACAGTTGCACACAATACGAAAACACTTGCCGGGGTAGTGACAAGTATCGATCCAAATGGACTATTCATTATGCTGAAGTCGGATTTTGGAAAAGAAACAACCTATTATATAAATAAAGATACAAACTACCAAAAAAACTCCTCTGCAGCCGATATTAGCGCATTATATGTAGGGGATCGCGTTAAGCTTAGTCTTAAAAATCAAAATGCATCCATTGTCACAAAAATCGAAATTAGTGACACAGGTACATTAGTTGAAAACCTATATAAAGGTGAGATACAAACGGTTAATGCCAATGCAAATAAATTAACTGTAAAAAACCAACATGCTTTTATAAATTGGCAGTTTGGTTCTGATACAACAAAGGCTTTATCAACGATGAATTTTTCATCGAAAGTTCCAGTATATGTTGGAAACACAAAAATTAATAAAGATCAGTTGAAAAATTACATTGGCAGTGAAGCATATTATGCAACAGTTAAACAATTTGGCAAAGAAGTGATTGAAAAGATTGTTGTATTGAAAAACAACGAGCGAACTTACTACGAGCCTATGCTTTCTGTAGATACTAAATATCAATTATTTAAACTTAAATCTGCAGGTACAATATACTTCCACGATGGAACGATATTAATTCGAAATGGTCGTTTAATCGAACCTACTGGTCTATTAGCTTATGGTACAGCCTTTGTTATTTCGGATGGTGCTGCACGTGATCATTATGCTCAAGTTGTGCAAGTAACAAGTGATAGTTTTATGTCACCAAACTTAGCAGGTCATGAGTTATATTATGGACGTTTATCACAAGCAGATGGCTATTTAATCGAAATTGATGATGCAATGAAGATCGAGTCAAATGTCTTCAAGAAAACAGATCGTACTGTACTATCTGTTAGTAATTCAACAAAAGCAATAGTAGATGATGGGAACAAAACATACAGTGTTGTTCCTGATATTGAACTTCATTTATATGAAGGTCAATATGGATACTTCTATGTGAAGGATGGACATGTACAGGCCCTTCATATTTTGAATAAAGCGAAACCTGTTGCACCATTAATGTTAACAGGTAAACTACAGTCAGTTAAATCGAAATTCCCAGCTGTAATCAATGTGAAGAGCGTTAGTCAATGGCAAAATGGTCGATGGTATGAAGCTGGAGAAATGATTGATATGAATATTGACCAAGCAACAATTATTAAAGCTGGTAAAGTTATTCAAGCATCTGATTTAAAACCTTCTGATCGTTTAGTAGTATTATCAGACCGTTTTATCAAAGCTCATTTAGTATTAGTTGATTAACTTCTTTCAGCGAGTGTTCAAACACCCGCTGAAATAGAGGAACTCAAGCTAAGAACTTCACATCCTGTGAAAACGAAATTATGCCGAGGCAAAATGATTAAAATCTGTGAGTTTTCTGCAAGTATATTTACCGCGAAGGTATTCAGTCTTAACCTTGAATTTTTTAGGTGTGTTGATTAGGTCCATCACCAAAGCGTTAGTAACAAAGCGCCCAGCCGGAACGGAATTCAACCACACGTTTTGGTGATGATCCGTTGAATGGGGGGAATTAGCATTATTTGTTACGAGTGTTCCTATCATTTTGCTTACATCAACACACCTGATTATTTTGTAATCTTAAATAATTGACAGCTCCAGATGCCGATATGCATGGAATGAAAGAGAGGAACAGAAAAAGAATGCGAAAACATTTATATAAAATAATGTTAGTAGTTCTTGCTGTATTGATTGTTGGGGCTACTATCCCAGAAAATGCATCAGCGTCTTCATTAGAAACAACGGGTGCTGTAAAAAATGAATATACATATGAGGAAGCTGTTTTCATTACAGGAACACCTATTATATTTAAAGGCACTAGTAAAGACATTAAAATTACGCAAAAAGAATCTAAAGGAAGATTAACTGAAACATATAGTTTAAAGCTAACAGCAAGTAACGGTGCTACATTGACACGAAATATTGCCTATGAATCTGATGTTGTAGATTATGCTACGATTGGTCAAAAAACATCGAATGGTGTTGTGAAAAAGTATACAGAGAAAATTGTTGCTGGGAAAATTACCTATACATTAGTTGATTACCAATTTTCACAAGGGACTGTAACGGACAATCGTGTAGCCTCTGATTATTTCTCAGGTAATGTGATTTCGAGAAAAACGTATTCCTATCAAACTGGGACTGGAAAAAATGCAGTCCAAAATACTGTGACAATTGATACTGATAGTCGTCATGCTGGCTATGAAAACTTCTGGGGAGCAACAGAAACACAAATTACCGAAGCTGTTTATAAATATAGCGATGGTAAGACAAGCCATGTGAAAAATCGATTATCTACAAGTAAATCACGTGTACTAAACTATGAAGAAAACCTAGGGAGCTTAGGAAGCTTTGATGGTGGATATGCGGTAGTAAGTGAAAAGGATGTTATTTCTGAATATACATATGATTTAGCCTCTGGACAAAAAGGTACTCTTGACTTAGATACAGAATACATGCCGACAATTGAACGTTTAATCATTCCTAAGTTCCGTGATTTATCAAATCATTATGCGAAGCAAGCTATTGAAAAATTATACTCTTTAGGTATTTATACTGATGCAAGTAATTTCTTCTCACCGAATACCCCTATGAAGCGTATTGACTTCTCGACTGCGATTGGTAAGGCAGTTGACTTGCGTGTTATGGCAGAATCGAAAACGAAAAAATCGAAAACTACTACAAGTATTTTTAAAGATATTAAACGTACAGTAAAAGATTATGCTTATATTGAGTCTGCGGTTAATAAAGGAATTATTAAAGGTGTATCACCAGAGTATTTCAAGCCTGATCATCCAATTACTCGAGCACAAGCCGCTACGATTTATGTTCGTGCTTTAGGGCTTGAGAATAAGGCGCCAGATCCTGGCTATTTAACAAAGTTTAAGGATGATGCTCAAATTCCAGTTTACGCAAGAGACGGTATTTACATTGTCAATGAGTTAGGCTTAATGACTGGTGACCCTACAGGTCGATTTAATCCGAATCAACCATTAACACGTGCAGAAGCATCAGTAGTATTAGAACGTTTTTTAAATTATTTGGAAAGTGACTTAAAACAAAACTATCGAGATGACATATTGTTCTTTAATTAAAGAAAGGACTGAGCAATAAATGACGTATGCTAAAAAAGCATTTCTATCCCTGCTATGTATCGTGCTAGTCCTGATGACAGCAACTCCAGCTGTGACTCAGGCAGCTACGACAATTAGGGATGTACCAACTACTAATAGTAAATACAAAGCTATTTCATGGGCAGTCGATAATGATTTATTCAAATTGGATAGCGCTAATAATTTTTCACCTAACGAACAGCTAACTGAGCAAGAGCTTGTTGTCTTGTTTGCAAAGTTAGATCGAAACTATGCATTATCATATAACGACAGTGTAGCTTATAACTTCTATAGTGATTTTTATTTACCGTTTAATGGTACCTATACAACAGCCAATCGTTCTAAAGCTGTTACACGTGGACAATTTGCACGTATATATGCTGCATTTAGAGGTTTAGATTTAGATGAGCCTCAGGCGGTTCAATATTTATACACGAATGATATTTCAACAGGAAATACTGGTAAAAAGACGTTTGCTGATTTCCAACCTTCTACAAAGCTAACTCGAGGAGATAGTGCTGAATTATTATACCGAAGTGTACAAAACGGCAACTTTGCTGTACTAGGATTAAAACGTACGGCTGCAGGACGTGATAACGACAAAATTACATTACCTCCGGGCTTCATGGGCTCTAGCAATACGGAATTTGAAGAGCCAAAGGATAATAATAATGATTTTACTGGACCGGAATATGTTAATAATGCTCTACAAAGTATTGATGTTGAAAAACCAGATTTAATCGCAAATGACCAAGATTCAACGCTCATTACTGTATCTTTAAAAGCTTGTAACGGTGATCCAATACCTGATGATAAATCTTATACATTCCGTGTAACTTCATCATATGGTGCCAAAATCGTTGACACATCAGGTGAAGCTGTTCGAAATGTACAATCAGATGGTTCTACTGTCTCTGCAATTGTTATAGCACCAAAATTAACGAAATCTGTCCGTGATACAATTTCATTTGAGCTTATTAATAACACGGATCCTGGTATGAAATGTCTTGTAGGTGAAAAACTGAATGCACATGTCCGTTACTCACCTCAGCCGGAAATGCGCATTGATTATCAAGTGTATGATCCAGCAAATACGGATGATGAAAATGGAAATGTAACACCTCCATATGTACCGTATGAAAAATTACCAGAGTTCTTTAAAGAAAATATTGTAAACGTCCATTGGATTGATAGAGAAGAAAAGCTATTTAGTATTGGACAACAAACAAATGTAACGAATGCTCTAGGAAATGTTGAAAATATTTATTTACAATATGGTGGAAATGATAAAAAATACCCTGCATTAGGATATGAAAATGCCATTTTACAATTTGAAAACTATAATATTTCCGTATGGTTATTCGAAGAGATTATTGAAAAACGTTTGAAGGATTCAATTAATGATACGATTGAAATTATGTATATGATTTCAGATGATGGGCGTCCAATTTATCGAATTCAAGGAATTGATGATGCGATTGCCTCACAGGTTGAGAATATTAACCCAGTCGGTGCTATTATTCAACTTATGGGCTATATGCCAGATGAAAAAAAACTGACACTCGAGCACTATGATAGTGTCATGAAAATTTATGCTATTTTTACAAGCTTGAGTAACTATGATCGAACAGTATTATTAAAATACCAAGGTGGTAAATTACTAGGTCAAGTAGAAGCCTATAAAAAACGAGTGGAAGCATTAAAGGAAAGCGAAGAAGCGGCATCAAGACCATCTGGTAAAGATCGTTACACGAAAGTAATGGTTACTTTAGTAAGACCAGGTGGAGAAATTATTACTGACTATCAAGGAACGGTAAAAATTAAATTTGATGGAGTTGAGAAAACAGCTTCATTTGTTACAAATACTTCGGATTACTTAAATAATACAGGAAGCCCAGGGACAGCCGTTGCGTACTTTGACTCCGTTATTTATGGGAAATCAAAAGCTGAAGCAACATTGGTAAATAAAATAGATCCTCGTTATGCAACAATATTGAAGGATCTAAAGGATAAAACATTTACGAAGGAAATTTTTACAAATCCTTACTTTAGTAAAAATTCTTGTTCTTTAGCAACAGAAGTCGCTTACGTAGTTGATTACTCTGCTTCGATGAAAGCTTCTGATCAAACCAATTACCGTGGTAAGAAAATGATGGAAGTCATCAATCAAATTAAGGCAAAAAATAATATTGTGATTGAAACAAATACAAAAGCTACTGTTCTTGGAGAGGGAACGACAGACAATGTATTGAAAAAAGATCTGTATAAAGCATCGAAAGAGAAAGGTGCCACAGATATTTTTGCAGGTATTGAAATGGCACTGTCTAAATTCTCAAATGACTCAAAAACGTCAAAAGCTATTATTGTCGTGTCAGATGGTAAAACAAGTAAATCTAAAATGACAAAAGTGTTGAACGAGGCAAAAAATAAAGGGGTTAAGGTTTACACTGTAAGTATGGGTAAAAAATCACAAGTCAATGATGCAATTTTAACGCAATTGGCTGCTGAAACGGGTGGTATTTATTACCACGCAATCGATAACTTACAATTACATCAAGTTTTCCAAAAAATTATTGATGCAATTTTATGTAAAACTTCGCCTTCAAGTTGCGTGAATCCAGAAGATCTATTTGAAGAAGCGACAGTAACTTTACGCAAAGGCAATATTACAATGAATGCAAGAATCGATGGTAATTGCTCAAATGTTGCAAAGGTTAATGTACGATTCCCTTCTTTAAGTGGAGATGCGCAGTTTGAATTGAAAAAGCGTAGTGATAATGTCTACATGCTAACAAAAACAGTGCAAACAATGCAGGACTTCAAAGTTAATAATGAGATAGAATTTATAGCATATGATAAAGACGGTAAAATCATAGCTACAAAAACTACGACAATTACAAATTAAAAGATTAATACTCAAAATTAAGCTGAACTAATAGACAAAATTAGTTCAGCTTTTTTGTGAAATATTTATATAGTATTCGCATAACGTGTTGTTGATTTCCGTTCCGGCTGGGCGCTTTCCTGGGGGCGTCCGATGAGCCGCTTTTGGTGTTGCTGTCGCTTCGCTTTCGCACAGTTAAAACATTTGCTGCCGCTACGTTACCACTACGCTTTCCACAGAAAACCCCCGCTACGCTGCAGGGTCTCGGGCCAGCACGATGCTGGTCACAAAGGCGTTATCACAGGACGTGATGGTTTTAGCCTTCGTTCCTCTAACGCTAATCCCTAAGGAGTCGCCCAGCCTCCACTCCAATCCAATCAACGTATCTTCATTATATAATTCAAAAAAATTTTTATACTAACCTTCTAAATGAACCGTTTAATTTGGGAATATTACCCACAAATATACTTTTGTGGTGAAGACAAATAAACAGAACCGTTTATCTTTTCTTCGTTTCATTTTGGACGATTTACCGATTCAAAGTATGTAGTCAATGACACAATTTGAAGTGACCTTTATCAAATAGCTATTTTGTTTATGTTATGACCATTTTTATTATTGTAGCGGAAGGCTACTCGACTCCCGCGGGAAAGCGAGACAGACGAGACCCTGCACGAAGCGTAGCGGAGGAAGCGGCTCGGCTCTCGCCCGTAGGAAAGCGTGTAGCCTGTAGCGGAAATCATTGTTTCATAGTATATAGTAGTGGATGAAAATGGTCATTCGAATTCTTTTTAAAAACTTCTGGTAAACATTAAATTTGAAACAGCTCGTATAATTTGTTACACTTAGTTTATAATAATTCTAATGTAGATGACGAATTTCAGTTCTTCATGACATGTTCACAAATTATTGATGAACTCTTGTCGAACTGTGCTATAATGAGATTTGTTAATTAGAACGTGAGAGGTGTTATTCATGCATACCATCGTAGTAGGCTTGAATTATAAAACGGCGCCAGTTGAGATTCGTGAAAAGTTATCATTCATAGAGAGTGAACTACCACAGGCAATGGAAGCGCTGCAAAAGGAAAAAAGTATATTAGAAAACGTTATTGTTTCGACATGTAACCGTACAGAAATATATGCAGTAGTTGACCAAGTGCATACTGGACGACATTTTGTTAAACAATTTTTAGCAAATTGGTTCGACCTGCCTGTGGAGACATTTTCTTCGTATTTAACAATTCGTGAAGAAGATGAGGCAATTGAGCATTTATTCAAAGTGACAGCTGGTATTGATTCGATGGTACTTGGCGAGACTCAAATTTTAGGACAAGTTAGAAAAAGCTTCTTAAATGGACAAGAGATTGGAACGACAGGAACGGTATACAATCAGCTATTTAAACAAGCAGTGACATTTGCGAAGCGAGCACATAATGAAACGGCTATCGGTGAGAACGCGGTATCTGTCTCTTATGCAGCAGTTGAATTAGCAAAGAAAATATTCGGATCTTTACAACGTAAGCATGTAGCCATTTTAGGTGCAGGAAAAATGGGGGAACTTGCTATTGAGAATCTTTACGGTAGCGGTGTAGGAAAAGTAACCGTAATTAACCGTACGTTCGAAAAAGCAGAAAGCCTAGCAGCTAAATTTGACGGTGAAGCAAAATCCATGAAGGAACTACAATGTTCGTTACTGGAAGCAGATATTTTAATTACGTCTACGGGTGCAACAGATTATGTGATTGACTATGAATTGATGCAATTTGTTGAACGTTTGCGTAAAGGTAAACCATTATTTATGGTAGATATTGCGGTTCCTCGTGATATTGATCCACGTGTTGGAGATTTACCGAATGTTTTCTTATATGATATAGATGATTTACAAGGCATCGTCGAAGCAAACTTAGCAGAACGTGAACGTGCTGCTGCTGATATTTCTTCGATGATTGGCAAAGAGATTGTGCAATTTAAAGATTGGGTTGCGACTCTTGGCGTTGTCCCTGTCATCTCGGCTTTACGTAAAAAAGCGAATCATATTCAAGAAGAGACAATGATTAGTATCGAGAATAAAATGCCAGATTTAACGGATCGAGAACGTAAAATTTTAAGTAAGCATACAAAGTCTATTATTAATCAATTGTTAAAAGAACCAATTTTACAAGCTAAAGAAATGGCAAATTCACCAAAAGCAAATGAACAGTTACGTTTATTCCAACAAATTTTCGGTATTGAGGATGCTGTGGAAGCTGAAGTTACTGCGATGACAGAACAAGAGCTTGAACGCAAAGAACGTTTACAGTCGTCACAATCTTCCACTGAACCAAAGTATTCTTTCTAAAGATGTCTATGTGTTCGCGGTGCAACTTTAGAAATGTTGTCCTTCGAGCTTTTTCCCGCGAGCGAGATTTTCTACTGATATTAAATGAGGCGTTTTCGTATCTGTATGGTAAACTAAGGATACGAAAACGTTTTTTTTCTAGTTCTAGGCTAAAGTACACTACTTTAGTACTTTCAATATAAAGAAGGGATGTCTATTGGCTGATTTGACGATGACAAGGCTCTATGAAGTAATGATCGTCTTGTATGCGATCAGTCTAGTATTTTACTTTACTGATTACTTTTATAAGCAAATACGAGCAAGGCGAGTTGCTTTTTGGCTTGTTTCATTCGTATGGGTAATTCAAAGTGCCATTATTTTATTAACTTTTGTGGAAACGAAGCGTTTTCCGATTTTATCCTTGTCAGAAGGGATTCTCTTTTATTCCTGGCTGCTCGTGACACTATCTATTATATTGCACTGTATTGCACGAGTTGATTTACCGGTATTTATTATTAATATACTAGGATTTTTATTCGCTAGTATCTTTACTTTTATGCCGAAACGGCCGACAGGAATAGTAAGCGATACTTTAATTTCGGAATTGCTTTTTATTCATATATCATTTGCCATTTTATCGTACGCAGCGTTTTCTTTAACATTTGTTTTTGCGATATTGTACTTAGTATTATATCGTTTGCTGAAAAAGAAAAAATGGTCACATGTCTGGACAAGGTTGCCATCACTACAGCAGACGAGCAACTGGATGAATGTTTCATTTTACATTGGTATTCCAGTGTTGTCTGTAAGTTTAGTTTTAGGGTTTGAATGGGCACTACTAACGCTAGAGAGTCTTTCGATTTTTGATGCGAAGATTATTGGGTCCTTTATTATTTTAATTTTGTATTGCTTTATATTGTATGCGAATCGTAAAAGTAAGCTGACAGGGACAACATATGCGTGGGTACATATATACGCTTATCTATTAGTTGTTGTTAACTTCTTTTTAGGAAGCAGTTTATCACGATTCCATTTATGGTATTAGAAGAGAGGTTGGAGACTGTTGAGAAAAATTATTGTAGGTTCTAGGAGAAGTAAGCTAGCTTTAACACAAACAAATTGGTTTATCAATGAGTTAAAAGCAGCTGGTGTACCATTTGAATTTGAAGTGAAAGAAATTGTCACGAAAGGTGACCAAATTTTAGACGTGCAACTATCTAAAGTAGGTGGTAAAGGGCTTTTTGTAAAAGAAATTGAACAAGCGCTTTACGACAAAGAAATTGACTTTGCTGTCCATTCTATGAAGGATATGCCTGCAGTATTGCCTGAAGGATTAGTCATTGGCTGTATTCCACCACGTGAAGATGCGCGTGATGCTTTTATTTCAAAAGGACATGTGAAATTTGCCGATCTTCCAGCAGGAGCTGTTGTTGGGACAAGTTCTCTTCGTCGCAGTGCTCAACTTTTAACTGTCCGTCCAGATATTGAAATTAAATGGATTCGTGGAAATGTAGATACACGCTTAGCTAAACTTGAAACTGAAGAATACGATGCAATTATTTTAGCAGCAGCTGGCCTAAAACGCCTTGGCTGGAGCGATGATGTAGTTACTGAGTTTTTATCTGTTGAGGATTGTCTACCAGCAGTAGCACAAGGATCTCTGGGTATTGAATGCCGTGGAGATGATACAGAACTATTAACGGAATTAGGCAAGTTAACAGATAGCATTACATGGCAAGAAGCGCATGCAGAACGTGCTTTCCTAGCGGCTATGGATGGCGGCTGTCAAGTGCCTATCGCAGGATATGCAAAGTCTAACGGGGAAAAAATAACATTAACTGGCCTTGTTGCTGCACCAGATGCTTCAGTTGTTTATAAAGAAACGGTTATGGGCTCTGATGCGGAAGCAGTAGGGAAAGAACTTGCTGAGATTTTAACGAAGCAAGGTGCTTTTGAATTAATTCAACGAGTAAAGGCAGAGCAAGATGCAAAATAATTTACCTTTAGAAGGTAAAACTATTATTTTGACAGGTACATCTAAGACGACAACCATAATAGATGACATTAAAGCATTAGGTGGTCAAGCAGTAATTGCCCCATTGATTGAAACTTGCGAGCTGATCGATAAAAACGATGATGTGCAATTAGAGTTTGCCCGTCAATTTGAATGGCTCATTTTTACGAGTCAAAATGCTGTAGAAGCTTTTGCCAACAAGATGCAACGCTTTAATGTAAGTGCAGTGTATTTTCAAGGCAAAATTGCTTCTATCGGTACTAAAACTACTACAGCCTTAGAAAAGCTAGGATTCCATGTGAACTTTATGCCTTCTATATTTAGTGCAGATGTATTTGTTCAAGAATTTCCTGATGTGGTAGCGGGGAGCAGTCCTACTTGTCTATTTATTCGTGGAGAAAAAGCGAAAAATACATTAAAGGAAGGTCTGCCCTTTACATTGAAGGAATGGACAGTTTATGAAACGATTGAGCGACATGATCAAAAACAATTAATGATTGAATGTATCCGTACAAATAGCGATGTCACAGTGATTTTTGCTAGTCCTTCTGCTGTTGATGTATACGCAAAGGATATAGCTTCGGTAATTGGTTGGAAGGCAGTACATGTAGCAGCAATCGGTCATATTACAGAAGCAGCTATTGTAAATCACGGTGCTATTGTAGATATTATGCCGAGCGTATATACAATGCAAGCAGTCATCGAGGAAATAACGAAAGTAGGAGAAAGAAAATGACAAAATTACAATTTCAAAGACATCGTCGTTTGCGTGCAAATGCTGCTATACGATCAATGGTAAAAGAAACATACTTACACAAAGAGGATTTAATTTATCCGATTTTTGTTATGGAAGGCGAAAATATTAAAAATGAAGTCCCTTCTATGCCAGGAGTTTTTCAATTTTCATTAGATAAACTTGAAGCTGAGATTGATGAAGTTGTTGCTTTAGGTATTCCTGCTGTTATTTTATTTGGCTTACCTGCAGAAAAAGATGCAGTTGGAACTGGTGCTTTCCATGATCATGGTATCGTGCAAGAAGCAACACGACTTATTAAAGCTCGTTACCCAGAACTATTAGTCATAGTGGATACATGCTTATGTGAATTTACAGATCATGGCCATTGTGGCTTAATTGAAGGCGATCAAATTTTAAACGATCCTTCATTAGATGTTTTAGCACGTACAGCAGTATCACAAGCGAAGGCAGGGGCAGATATCATCGCTCCATCTAATATGATGGATGGATTTGTAGCAGCTATTCGTGCGGGTCTAGATGAAGCAGGCTTTGAAAATGTTCCAATCATGTCATATGCCGTAAAATATGCATCTAGCTATTATGGTCCATTCCGAGATGCAGCTGATGGTGCACCTCAATTTGGTGATCGCAAATCATACCAAATGGATCCATCGAATCGTATGGAGGCATTCCGCGAAGCGGAAACAGATATTGAAGAAGGTGCAGATTTCTTAATCGTTAAACCAGCTCTAAGTTATTTAGACATTATTCGTGATGTGAAAAATAATTATACATTACCGATTGTTGCATATAACGTTTCTGGTGAATATGCAATGATTAAAGCTGCGGCTATTAATGGCTGGATTGAAGAGAAAAATGTAGTGCTTGAAACGTTACTTAGCATGAAACGCGCAGGCTCAGATTTAATCATTACGTATCATGCTAAAGATGTTGCACGTTGGTTGGAGGAGAAATAAATGACGCGTTCTTATGAAAAATCAAAACAAGCATATGCTGAAGCAATTAACCTAATGCCAGGGGGTGTTAGTAGCCCAGTACGTGCATTCAAATCCGTAAATATGGATCCAATCTTCATGGAATCTGGTCACGGTGCTATTATTAAAGACATTGATGGCAATGATTATATTGACTATGTATTATCATGGGGACCACTAATTTTAGGTCATTCACATCCAGAAGTTGTACAAGCAATTGCAGAAACAGCAGCGAAAGGCTCCTCGTTTGGAGCACCAAGCTACACAGAAAACCAATTAGCCAAATTAGTATTAGATCGACTACCTGGAATGGAAATGATTCGCTTCGTTTCTTCTGGGACAGAGGCTACGATGTCAGCTTTACGAGTAGCTCGTGGTGTTACAGGGCGCGATAAAATTTTAAAATTTGAGGGCTCTTATCATGGTCATGGAGATTCTTTGCTCATTAAGGCTGGCTCTGGGGTAGCTACATTAGGCTTACCTGATAGCCCTGGTGTCCCAGCAGATATTGCACGCAATACTTTAACAGTAGCGTACAATGACTTAGAAGGGGCGAAACTAGTTTTCGAAAAGTTTGGTTCAGAGCTTGCAGCAGTAATTGTTGAGCCAGTCGCAGGGAATATGGGCGTTGTCCCTCCACAACCAGGCTTCCTACAAGGCTTACGTGAATTAACAAAGGAACATGGAACATTGTTAATTTTTGATGAAGTTATGACAGGCTTCCGTGTTGATTATGGCTGCGCACAAGGTTATTTTGATGTAACACCAGATATGACAACATTAGGTAAAGTTATTGGTGGTGGACTTCCTGTTGGAGCATTTGCAGGGAAAAAAGAAATTATGGAGCAGGTAGCACCGGCTGGTCCAATCTATCAAGCTGGAACATTGTCAGGGAATCCATTAGCGATGACAGCTGGCTATGAAACATTAACTCGCTTAGATCATAGCTCTTATGAATACTTCAAAAAGCTAGGAGATCAATTAGAAGCTGGTTTCCGTGAAGCAGCAACGAAATACAATATTCCGCATACTGTAAATCGTGCTGGTTCAATGATAGGTTTCTTCTTTACGAACGAAGATGTTATTGATTTTGATTCAGCAAAGACATCAGATTTGCAATTGTTTGCTGAATACTTCCGTTTAATGGCAGAAGAAGGTATCTTCCTACCGCCATCTCAATTTGAAGGTTTATTTATTTCTACTGCACATACGGAGGAGCATATTTCAAAAACAGTTGATGCTTTCCATAAAGTATTTGCACAATTAGCAAGATAATAGGCTGTTACAAAATAGCATGCTAGAAGTATTTTCTGGCATGCTATTTTTTTATCGTTAAAGTAATGCATATGTCTTTATCTGGTTCTTCGGCAAAACGAGGGGTTGATTTCCGTTCCGACTGGGCGCTGTGTTGCTGTCGCTTTGCTTTCGCACAGATCAGAGCTTCCTGGGGGCGTCGGGGCAACAGGATGTTGGTCACGAAGGCGTTATCACAGGACGTGAAGCTTTTAGCCTTCGTTCCTCTACCCGCTTCACTCGCGATGCTCGCTCCAGGGTCTCGGGCCAACAGATGTCTTTTGCGCGAAAGCGTGAGTGCAACGTAGCGGCAGCAGGTTTTGGTTTTGTTT